>CAIWCG010000110.1 GCA_903911135.1 uncultured Bacteroidota bacterium | reverse complement strand
TATGGATGAAAGCTGTTTCGAGCAACCTGCCGTCGAAGCATAGCCCCGATAGTAGCGGCAGCCCGCTGCTTTGTGTCGGAAATGTGGATGCAGCGGCTACAGCGGATAGCGGGACGCACCATGATACGAGAAGAGGAGTTAGGCTTCAAAAGAAAATGGCAGATGTAAGGGTTACATCTGCCATTTATGGATTTATAAGTTTTAATAGATTACATGGTCTTCAACTCGGTAACAAGTTTGGTGAGGGCGGATTTAGCATCGCCGAAGAGCATGCTCGTTTTTGGATTATAGAACAGTTCGTTTTCGATGCCAGCATATCCGGCGTTCATGCTTCGCTTGTTTACGATGATATGGCGGGCATTCTCTACATCGAGGATAGGCATGCCATAAATGGGACTGGAAGGGTCGTTGTGAGCGGCAGGGTTGACCACATCGTTTGCTCCCACCACCAACACCACATCGGTAGTTGGAAACTCGGGATTGATTTCTTCCATCTCTATCAATTTGTCGTAGGATACATTTGCTTCGGCCAGCAAGACGTTCATGTGGCCAGGCATACGTCCGGCAACGGGATGGATGGCATATTTTACCTCAACTCCTCTTTCTTCGAGCAACAATTCCAATTCGTGGATGACGTGCTGCGCTTGAGCCACCGCCAGTCCATAGCCGGGAACAATGACCACTTTCTTGGAGTAATTCATCAATACTGCGAGATCGGTGATGGAAATATCCTTTATGGAACCTTTCATGCCATCGCCAGTTGCTGCTGCACCTCCACCGCCGAAAGCACCGAAAATGACATTGCTCAAAGGACGGTTCATGGCTTTGCACATGATCAAGGTAAGCAAGGTACCTGCCGACCCTACCAATATTCCACCGGTAAGCATGATTTTATTATCGTATAAGAAACCACCCGAAGCTGCTGCCAAACCAGTAAATGAATTTAACAAAGAAATTACAACCGGCATATCTGCCCCACCAATAGGGATGGTGAAAAGTATTCCGTAAATGATGGCACAGACGAACAGTAAATATAACATGGACATATCGGCACCGGAATAGATAATGTAAGTACCGAATCCAAATACTCCAAGCATCACTATCGTATTGATGATATTGTAGCTTGGAAGTCGGATGGGTTTGTTCATCGTGCCATTAAGTTTCAAGAACGCAATGATACTTCCGGAAAAGGAGATGGTACCGATAATCATTCCTAATACAATCGCAATGGAAGGACCGGTTTGGCCAATGTAATTATGATATTCCATCAAGCCGATCAAGGCAGCGCAAGCACCTCCCATTCCGTTGAACATGGATACCAGTTCAGGCATTTTGGTCATCTGCACTTTCTTGGCAGTCATCCAACCAATAATGGTACCGACACCTATTGCGCCAACAATCAATGCATAAACCATCGGTTGAACATCGCCATCGTGCAAGAGGATGGTTCCCAAAATAGCCAATGTCATTCCCGCAGCCCCAATCAAATTACCCTTTCTAGCCGTTTTGGCATTTCCCATCATCTTCAATCCAATGATGAAAGTAACAGAACCGATAAGGTAACATATTTCTAATAAATTGTGTTTCATATTCTTTTATTTATAATCTTTATTATTCTACCAACTTAGATTTATAGAATAAACTATTTTTTCTTTTTGAACATTTCCAGCATTCTGTCGGTAACAACGAAACCACCAACAACATTCAATGTTCCTAAAATAACGGCTAATACTCCTAAAAGCAAAGCAACAATATTACTTGGATCGACATTTAACATCACGTGAATTGCTCCTACAATTACTACTCCATGAATTGCATTGGCACCGCTCATCAAAGGTGTATGCAAAACGGTAGGCACTCCCCCTATTACCTCTATACCTACAAATATCGACAGAACAACAAAGTAGATAATTTCCTTGTTTGCTCCGAAAAAAGTTAATACTTCTGACATATAATAATTATTAATTTATACTTATTGTTTTAAACTTGGATGAACGATTTGCCCTTTATGGGTAATCAAACTTCCTTTGGTAATCTCTTCATCCATTTCCCATTTGAACCCGTCTTTTGTGGCAAGATGGAGTAAGAATTCTTGAATGTTCTTGGCGTATAGTTCACTTGCATTCATTGGCAACAAACTAGGAAGATTGGATTCGCCAATTATGGTTACACCATGTTTTACAACCGTTTTATTCAGTTCGCTCAAAGGACAATTGCCACCTTGTTCTACTGCCATATCTACAATTACAGAACCGAAATGCATATGTTTGACCATTTCTTCAGTAACTAAAACTGGGGCTTTCTTTCCAGGAATCAAGGCAGTTGTTATTACAATATCGGCATGGGTGATATGCTTGAACAACAATTCCTGCTGTTTCTTCAAGAAATCATCGCTTACCGCTTTCACATAGCCACCTTCGGTCTTGATGGAATCATCTCCTTTAAGCTCTATGAACTTCCCACCAAGAGATTCAACTTGCTCTTTTGTTTCAGGCCGGATATCAGATACTTCCACTATGGCTCCAAGCCTTTTCGCGGTTGCTATGGCTTGCAATCCGGCAACACCAGCACCCATGATTACCACTTTTACAGGTTTTATGGTTCCGGCGGCAGTGGTCATCATCGGAAATATTTTACCGATAGTATCTGCAGCCATTATTACAGTTTTATATCCCGCCAAATTACTCTGAGAACTCAAGGCATCCATCTTCTGTGCTCTTGAAATTCGTGGAATGGCATCTACAGAAAAACTGGTTATACCCTTTTCAGCCAAAGCCTTGGTCAATTCAGGGTTGGTGGATGCCCACATGAATGAAATCAAGACACAATCCGATTTCATCATGGCTATCTCTGATGACGTTGGAGCATTGACTTTTACAATCACATCTCCTTGTGCATAAGCCGATTTTGAATCAGGGACAATCGTTGCTCCAGCAGTGGTATAGGCCAAGTCAGCGAAATAGGATTTCAATCCTGCTCCTTCTTCGACTATACACTCAAAACCACTTGCAACTAAACTTTTTACGACATGAGGCGAAAGCGCTACCCTGTTTTCCTTCTCCTTTGTCTCTTTTAGAACTGCTATTTTCAATGTTTATAAATTTATTATTAATGAAAACAATATGCTTTCAACGCTGCAAATATGCAAATAATATCAATATAAAAAAATGATGTCATCAAATAATGGCATATTTATTTTACCCTCTCTTGATTTTCAAGCTAAAAGCCCTAAAATCAAGCAAACTTAACACTTGGGTAACGTTCATCTCAATGATTTCACACACAAGGTTAATAACTTACTGTCGGCTAAATCTTTAGGATAATCAAGAGTCCGAATTTTAAACAGCTCAGTTAAAAACAAATATTAAAGCATTCCATTATTATACCTATATATATATAGTAGGATTTTTTATAACGACATTCCACATCAAGGTTTAGATGCTGACGGAAACTTCTGCAACCTTCCATAGACGTCTCTGGAAGGCATATATAACTTCCGTAAGGTTCCAAACACGCGTATGGAAGCTGACGGAAACTTCTGTAGGGTTCCAAACACGCGTATGGAAGCTGACGGAAACTTCTGTAGGGTTCCAAACACGTGTATGGAAGCTGACGGAAACTTCTGTAGGGTTCCAAACAGGCATATGGAAGCTGACGGAAACTTCAGTAGGGTTCTAAACACGCGTATGGAAGCTGACGGAAACTTCCGTAAGCCTCATTATACCATAAAATGTCTGTGTTGATAATTATCCATACCATATATATATAGTATGGACAGTATTAATTAAATAGCAGCCAATATCAATTCAAACGAATCAAGTTCATGTTTGAATTGAGCCAAATATTCCTCCGTTTCGTGAATAAGTTTAGGCGCAAGTTCCTTATAATACTCAATTCCGTTCAGCAAATTATTCTTGAACGAAGTAACCTGTTTGTTCTTGTTTTCAATGGTGATATGAATATTATTGATGATTTCATTTTTGAGATAATCGACATATAAGCTCAACTCATTGACGAACATATTGGGTCTTTTCAGATTATTCAAGATGTTTATTCTTCCGTAAATATGATCTACCATCTGTTTCAATGAAAAGACATTGGAAAAATAGGCCAAGTTCGGACCAGGACAAATCGTTACAGCATTAAGTTTATGATCCAAAGGCAAATGATTATTGATGAGTGCCGTGACTCCAAGACCTTCACATAGACAATCTTTCTCAATTATTGCATTGAATTCCTGGTCATAAATATCGGCAGGAAGATTCTTTTCCTGTAACTGCTTGATCTTCAAATTTTGATATTCTCTGGAAGCGGTACAAATGGGAAGTGTTGTGAATTCGGTATCAAAAGCCAAAAACTTCTTATAGCATGGGCTACCAGGCCTTCCTTTTTCCACCCTCATTTTCCGTTGAATCTCCGAGGTGCTTTTCCTGAAATTATTGAAAGGAATACCCAAGGGAGATGCATGACTCATAAAATAATCATCCTTTTTGGCAGAAACCAATTCTTGTAATGTTTGATCATCCACATTGGTTGCTTCAGGAACTAACAGAAACGGACTTCCCCAACCAGTAGAACTTACGCCATAATATTCCAATAAAAATTTATTCTCGTTTGCGGTGCCTATTCCCCCTTGAACTGTAACTTTCAATTCTGGCTTGTTTTCAAATGTTTTATGGTCTTTGGCTGCCAATGAATTATTGCATAATACAAACAACTCTTCAGAAAATTCCAATTTCTTGTTTTTAAATTCTTCGAGAATTGGCCCCATCAGCAACCCATCCGTTGCAAAGGCATGACCTCCACAATTCAATCCGGATTCTATTCTGTATTCAGAAATCCAAAGCCCTTTTTTTGCAAATAAACGACCTTGAATCAAAGCCGAGCGGTAATCGCTAACCTTTAAAATGATTCTTTTCTTTAAGTTTCCATTTGCATCAGGAAAGAAATCAGGGAAGTTTTCAATATATGAATACAATCGAGGATTATACCCGGCAGACAAAACTACACAGGAATTCAATTCGCTGTTGGCGAATCCACGAAAAGAGGATAAAGCATCTGAAAATCCAAGTGGTAAAGCCTGACCTTCCTTATCATAATTCACTTTGTCCACCTTAGCCATCACGTTTACATCTATAGAACCTGGTTTTATCTTTTCTCGCAGTTGTTTTTGATATGCAATTTTTGCTTGAACATCATTTTCATTCAACATTTTCAAATAAAGTTCTTTCACTGGTGAATCATCAGGCAACAATTCAAAGTACTTAACAAGGTCATTCCCTGCTTCAAAAGGAAGGCTTTTTAAATTTTCAATTTGTTGGTTGACTATTCGATTCACCAAGTCCAGATATGCTGTGATCCGTCTTGCACGATGGTCTTCATCATCATTTTTAATAGCAATATATTCTTCGCCAGTTTGTTGGCTATGGTGTTTTCGCATTTGTTCAACCAATTCATCCTCTATTATTGAGATGACGGAAGATATTCCAAAACGGGCAACTTTTATTGGGGTATCAATGGTGAATCCTAAGCCCATTACCGGAATATGGAAGGTATGTTGGTCTGATTTATTCATTTTTATATGTTTCAATTTTCTTGTAGAAGTGCAATTTTATTCCTTATAAGCAAATTAACCATTTCTAATTGGGTCAGATAATGATATTTATCATGTTTATAGTATTTAAGGCGGTTTTTGAGCATAAATTGACCCATTCAAAATGCATTTACCTTTAAATCCTCCTAAATTGTATGTTTGCAAAGTGAAACCATTAAAATTATTCCTAGCAGTATTTGCCTTTCATTCATCTCATTATTTGAATGCACAAATCATCGATTCTTCGTTCGCTTCATTATTGACGGAACCCAAACACTATATTTGTTATAAAACGAATTCAGAAATTACCTGTGACGGGAAAATGGATGAAAAAGACTGGGCATCAGCATCATGGACGGACTTGTTTACAGACATTGAGGGTAAATTGAAACCTTCTCCATACTTTACCACCAAAGTTAAAATGCTGTTTGATGACAAAAATTTGTACATTGCTGCTGAACTGACAGAAGACAACATTTGGGCTTATCTCACCATGCATGATGACACCATTTATCATGATAACGACTTCGAAGTTTTTCTTGACCCCGAAGGCAGTACCCACAATTATTTCGAGATTGAAGTTAATGCCTTGAAAACGGTCTTTGACTTATATATGAACAAGCCATACCGTAATGCCGGTTCAGCTTTGATCAATTGGGATGTCAAGGATTTTAAACTCGGTATATATATTGACGGCACCTTAAATAATTCTGCGGACAAGGACAATAAATGGGTCGTGGAAATGGCCATTCCTTTCAGTTCATTGAGTAAAGGCGAAACCAGATTGGCTCCCATCGACAATGAATTGTGGCGTGTCAACTTCTCTCGTGTGGAATGGGACACCAAATTCATCGACGGTAAATATCAACGCCAAAGAAATCCGAAAACCGAAGGATTGCTTCCCGAGCATAACTGGGTTTGGTCACCACAAGGAATCATCAACATGCACTATCCCGAACGTTGGGGATATGTTCAATTTTCCAACAAGTTGGTTGGTCACGATACCATTTCTTTTGAACTCCCTTACCCCGAACGTATAAAAAGATACCTATGGCTGTTTTATTACAAGGAAAAGGAATATGCCGACAAGCACCATATTTATTGTTCCCACATCCAGACTTTAGGCTATAAAAACGATAAAATAACCTCTCAAAAAAACAAACAGTCGTTTACCGATGCGCTCGACAATACAGTTACGCTTCAGGCTACGGACCATCAGTTTGAAATAATTGTTGAGAACAAAATATATCACGAAAAATGGATGATTAATCAAGACGGAGAAATTATAAACAGAACAATATATGAACAAAAGGGATTTCATTAAAAAAATAGGTTTGACAACGATGGCCGTAAGCGCCATGCCATCCTTGATATTTGCAAAAAAGGATAACTCCATCAGCAGTTTCGATTCCAAGATGAGATACTGGGTATGGCATAACCCTGACCCGAACGAATCGGAAGAGGCCATGAAAAAACGATTCTCTATGTACAAAAATTACGGCATAACGGGTATCTTTTTTGAGGCTGACCATGAACAGGCATTCCGTATTGCCAAGTCGTTCGGCTTGGAAACCCACCGATGGATATGGATCATGAACCGCAATGACAAAACCTTGATGAAGGACCATCCCGACTGGTTTACCGTAAGCCGCAAGGGTGAAAATTGCGTCGAAAAGCCGCCTTATGTAGATTATTACCGCTGGGTATGCCCCAATAAAAAGGAAGTCCAGCAATACCTGAAAGACTTGGTAACAAAGGAAGCCGCCAAGGATTATGTTGACGGCATACACCTGGATTATATCCGTTTTTGCGATGTCATTTTGCCAGTCGATTTATGGAAAAACTACAACCTCATCCAAACACAGGAACTACCCGAATTCGACTTCTGCTATTGCGAAACCTGCCGCTCAAAATACAAGAATCTCACCGGCATCGACATCAAGCAAGTGGCCTATCCATCCGACAGCCCATCGTGGTTGCAATTCCGATTCGACAGCATCACAAACATCGTCAATATGCTCAGCAACGAGGTAAAAAACATCCATAAAAAGAAGATCACCGCCGCCGTTTTTCCCACCCCCTTCATCGCCAAAAGGAATGTCCGACAAGACTGGGTAAACTGGCATCTCGACGGCATCTGCCCCATGATATACCACAGTTTTTACAAAGAAAACACACCCTGGATAGAAACCGCCACCAAAGACGGAGTCGAAGCCCTAAAAGACACATTTCCCCTATATGCCGGCCTATACCTCCCCGCTTTCAAGGACGAATCCGACCTCGAAACAGGTATCCGCCATGCCCTAAAAGGCGGCGCAAAAGGCATCTCCCTCTTCTCCAGCCCAGACGAAAAACACCTGAAAACACTCCAAAAAGTCATCCAAAAATAAACCATTTCCCATTCACTCCCTCCTTCAATTTAAAATTTATAATCCATAATTTATAATTTTTTTGAAGCCTAAATCCTCCTCTCGTCCCATCCACGTCCCGCTATCCGCTGTAGCCGCTGCATCCCCTTATCCCGACACAAAGCAGCGGGCTGCCGCTACTATCGGGGCTATACTCCATGGCAGGTAGCCTCGAAACAACTTTTAACAAGTAACCCATACAACATTACTAAAGTTCATTACCAAGAAATTGCCCAACTCAACAAAAACTTAACCCCCATAACCAAACACTTTACCTCGATAACCATAACCTTTACCTCGATAACCAAACACTTTACCTCGATAACCAAACACTTTACCTCGATAACCAAACACTTTACCTCGATAACCAAACACTTTACCTCGATAACCATAACCTTTACCTCGATAACCATAACCTTTACCTCGATAACCATAACCTTTACCACGGTAAAGTGATGTTTTATGTCTCCGCGAGATTTTTTCACCCCTCCAAAAAGACCATTTTACGTATAAAATCCCAAAAACCACCAATTTCCCATCTTGCCTATCCACAGTCCGTTTCGCAGTTTTACCACCTACTCCCCCATTTTTCAAGCATCAACAATTAATTCTTTCTTAACATATCAAGATTTGGTTTCTCTAAAAAATGTTATATTTGCAACCAATAAAAATATAAAATAATCTAATAAAAATTTAAAAAAAATGAAAAAGACAATCTTAAAATTAAGCATGTTTGTACTTGTAGCAGGTACATTGGTTTGGACAGGATGTAAATCAGATGACAAAACAGCACCTGTAATTACATTAAAGGGAAATGCAACTGAAACAGTTGTTTATGGCGCTACTTATGCCGACGCAGGAGCAACCGCAAATGATGATAAAGATGGTGATATCACTAGTAAAATCACCGTTACCGTTACCCCAACGGATTTCCATAATAATGTTGCAGGAGCTTATGTTTATACTTACAATGTATCTGATGCAGCAGGAAATGCAGCAACTCCAGTTACTAGAACCGTGAACGTTGTTATCCTTAATACCACAATGGACGGAACTTATTTAGAGTCTGAAAATTGCAGCGGCACTGGAAACAATTCAGGAACAGGCACCATCGTTCATTCTACCAGCACCACTGGCAGAATTTTGATTTCAAACTTCGCTTTGAACTCTTCAGCTACTGTTTACGCTGATTTGAGCGGAACTTTCGGAACAACAGTTACCATTCCATCTCAATTGATCGGTTCTGATTATTATTCAGGTACAGGAACAATCAGCAATAATGCAAGCACTATCACTATTGCTTACAAAGATTCTACCTCAGCTGGTTCACAAACTTGTACTTCAACTTATACAAGACAATAATATTCGGTCAATATTCACATAAAGGAAGCCTCCAATTTTGGGGGCTTTTTTTTTATCTTAACGTAGCAATCGCTTCTACACAGTTCAATTTTTCATTGATATGATGCACGTCAATAGTACTCAAACAAAAAAATGATAATTTTTTTTCATTTTTATTTGGAGTTAAAAAAGAATTTGTACATTTGCACCCTCAAAAAGCGAGAATAGCTCAGTTGGTAGAGCACGACCTTGCCAAGGTCGGGGTCGCGAGTTCGAATCTCGTTTCTCGCTCTCAGTTCAGAAAAACCTCTTTTATAGAGGTTTTTTTATCATTGCCCTGGTGGTGGAACTGGTAGACACGCAGGACTTAAAATCCTGTGGCCATTGCGGCCGTATCGGTTCGATTCCGATCCGGGGTACACGAAGAAAAGCGTTGAGAATGAGCGGTATATACCGCTCATTTTTGTTATATTTACTTCCTGTAATTTCTCTATGAGTGCGGAAAATATGAGTGAGGTGGGGAAACAGAGTGCGGAAATCTTCATTTTGACTTTCATTTTTCTATATTTTTTTCGGTTTTGTGCTGTTCCTTTCTGATACTGTCCAGTTCCATTTTTCTATTGGGTTCCTTGGAGAATACCTCAAAATTCTTGGCCGCCTGTGCAATTATCTGTTTGTCAAGATAGTGGCGTTCGATGACGGCATCATCCGAGTGTCCTGTGATGGCTTTGGTATTTCCTCCCATGAACAATGACAGGTTGGTAATGTAGGTTTTTCTCAAACATTTGAAGGTCAGTTCCCTTCCAGTATTCAGCTGTTTGTAGTAATGCGAAAATCCACGGGAAAGAACATCGGACATTTCTCTATTCCTACTGATTTCAACTTCCGGTGCCAATATGTATTTATCCATATTCTTGTTTTGCTTATATCCCAACTCATTCAGCAGTTCGTTCAATGAATTGGTAACAGGAATGTAGATGTATTTCTTGCTTTCCTCTTTTGTTCGATTTTGTATCCTGTTTACTTTTTTATCTTCCGCTTTTATTAGTACTGGTATTCCATTCTTTTCTTCAATGTCGCTGAACTTTAAATTAATCACTTCTTCCCTTCTTCTTCCTGTTTCAAGGGCTAGACGGAAACCTTGTGCAAGCCAAGGGCGATAGTAGTTTCGCAAATGCTTGACTCCCTTGTCATATTCCCGTATTCCATTTTCAGGTGTGATATGTGCAAGCAATCTTTCAAACTCCTCGAATGTAATTGATTCAGGATTTGTATTCAATTTCTCCCTTTGTATTCCTTCAAACCAGTTCCTGATATTGCCATCATATTCCTTTGCATACCATGACATGAATGAAGTGTAATGAGAAAGATACTTGTTGTAGGTTCGATTGGCAAATTTCCTGTTTCTTAAATATTCAAATACCTCACCTGCAACATTGTCATTAATCTCATTTACATTGAATGTTCCAATGTTGTGTCCACTATTCGTCAGGCATTGTACCAAGTTTGTAAAAGCCCTCTCCACATCCTTTATATGATCCCTGCTTCGTACCTTCACCCGATGGGCAGGTACTCCCTCATTGTTCAAAAATCCTACATATCTGGCTAATGCGTGAATCAATAATTGTGGTTTGCTATTCTCCTTTTTTACCACGCCACTAACCTTCTTTGTATTTTTCTCTGTAATATCCAAATTACTATTCTTGACCTCTTTCTCAAATTCCATTGCCTCCTTTATTGCTTCATTCACATCCCTAGTTCCCAGTGTTTTTGTTTTCCTATTATTTTCCGTTCCAGGAACATGGATATATACCTTGAATGCATGTTTGTCTCCAAATAGACATTTGTTCAATGGTTTGTCATTTTCCTTACAAGTTTCAGATACATTCGTCCTGCACTTGTAACAGTAAACAGTCAGTCCCTTCCATTTCTTTGTTGCTGGAATGTACAATGGTTTAATGTCTTTCATCGTGGGCATCATAACTCGGGTGTGATTTTTAGCAAAGTTGTTAGGAACCTCTTTTCGTGGTGGAATGTGGGTTTGTATGCTTGCTTAATATCTTTCACAAAATGTACAATTTTGCTTTCCTCCAATTCAATAACATTTGTAATATTCATGCTCATGTAAACCTGAAAAGCATCCAACCATTTTTCTTTAAACTTTTCCTTTAGGTAGTCAATAAATTTTTTAAGGCGTGCAGATTCAAACTGCATGGTAATTAGGTATTTCTTATTACTTCCCTCTTCATGAAAAATCTCTACTCCATTTTTTAAGCACCATTTTTTTACAGATCGGGTATCTTTGTAATATAGAAGATTTGCAGCTTCCTTTAATGTTAATATTGCTTTCATTTTATAATTCACTTCGTAGTGTTTCCATTTTCAATATCAATGCCAAGATGAAATGAAATATAAAAGCTTGATTAATTTAATGAAATAACATCAATAATTGAAATTTCATGTCAAATTTTGATGTGTTCTTAGGAAATCAAATTCCTTATTAATATTGGAAGTTCTCTATAACCTAATTCCCTTCATAAAAAATACAATCGAATTTTTACTCAGGATATAGATAGTTTTAATTTCTTCTAAGCAATCTGAACGCTTTAATGTGATAGAGAAAAATGGAATTTTGCTTATACG
>CAIWCG010000109.1 GCA_903911135.1 uncultured Bacteroidota bacterium | reverse complement strand
TATTCGAAGCTACCTGCCGTCAAAACATAGCCCCGATAGTAGCGGCAGCCCGCTGCTTTGTGTCGGCAATGGGGATGCAGCGGCTACAGCGGATAGCGGGACGCACCATGATACGAGAACCTGCCATAGGCTCCTTAAAAGAATTAGGAATTATAAATTAGGAATTAGGAGGAGGAGCGCTTGGCGAAAAAACTACTTGTTGTTGTAGTTCGTCATGGTCAAATTGAGGCCTATGGTGCCAAAACTCTTGATGATTTCGATGGCTTTGGCAGTTCTTTCGGGCAAGGCCAAGGACTGCTCGATGGACCATTTTCCCAAGACATAATCCACCTGTCTTCCCTTGGGAAAATCATTTCCTACGCCAAAACGAAGCCTGGCGTAGTCGGTTCTTCCGAGTGTTTCGTTGATGTTGTTCAGTCCATTGTGGCCACCGTCGCTGCCTTTTGCCCGTAGTCGCAACACGCCAAAGGGCAAGGCGATATCGTCGGTGATGACCAAGAGATTTTCGATGGAGATTTTCTCTTGTTGAAGCCAATAATTAACTGCCTTGCCACTCAAATTCATATAAGTGGAAGGCTTTATGAGCACGAAAGTACGCTGCTTGAACTTGAATTCGGCCCTTGACGCCAGCTTGTCGGGTTTAAAAAAAATACCCGCTTGATTTGCGGGCATTTCCATAGACTTTACTAAGGCGTCGAGGACTATGAAGCCAATATTGTGACGGGTATTTGCGTATTCGTCTCCAATATTTCCCAATCCTGCGACGAGATATTTCAAAGCGAAGGATTATTTCTTTGGAGCAGCAGCTTTGGCAGGGGCAGCTTTTGCAGCAGCACCCTTTGCAGCAGCAGCCGCAGCAGGAGTTTCTACCACATCTCTGGTCATCTTGATGTTTACGATGATATTGTTTGGAGCGTCCAACAGTTCAACGCCATCGATGGTGATATCCTTAACACGAACGGAAGCACCTATACCCAAGTTGTCGATAGCGATCTCTACGTTGTCAGGCAATTTGGAAGGAAGCGCTTTTACCTTTAAGTTTCTCATCTTCATCACTAACTTACCGCCTTCTTTTACACCGGAAGAACTTCCTGTCAATTTGATTGGAAGATCCATCATGACAGGTTTGCTGTCGTTCAGTTCCAAGAAGTCGATATGAAGAATCTTGTCGGAAACATTATGAAACTGGATTTCTCTCATGGCTGCCTTATATTCCTTGCCATCCACATTGAGTTCAACGATATAGGAGTTTGGCGAATAGACCAAATTCCTGAATGCCAATTCTGGAGCAGAAAAATGAACTAATTCAGTACCCCCATAAAGTACACAAGGGATATTTCCATTTTTACGAGTTAATGCTGCGCTATTCTTTTTACTTACATCTCTAGAAGAGCCACTGATTGCTAATGATTTCATTTTATTATAGTTTTTTAAGATAATTTACTTTATGAATAAGGGACTTATCGATTCGTAGGTATATACCCTGCGAATGACCTTGGCAAATAAGGATGCCGTTGAAAGTGATTTTATTTTTTTTGATGTTTGTTTCAATGGCAAGGTATCGCAAACTACCAACTCTGTAAGTTTGGAGTTTTCAACCCGATTGTAAGCTTCGCCGGATAAAACAGCGTGTGTACACATTGCCCTTACGCTGGTCGCACCTTTCTCTATCAACAGCTCAGCTGATTTGGTAAGGGTACCGGCGGTATCAACCAAATCATCTATCAATACGATGTCTCTTCCTTTCACCTCACCTATCACCGACATGCTTTCTATTTCATTGGCTCTCTTTCGTTGCTTGTCGCAAACCACTATTTCGGCGTTGAAATATTTGGCATACATCCTTGCTCTTGGTGTTCCGCCCATATCAGGGGCAGCAATGGTAAGATTAGGAAGATTCAATTCTTTGATATAAGGTATGAAGATGGAAGATGCATCTAAATGGTCTACAGGAATGTCGAAGAATCCTTGTATCTGGGCTGCATGCAAATCCATCGTAATGATTCGCGTTACACCGGCAGCAGTCAACAGGTTGGCTACCAGCTTGGCTCCTAACGAAACTCTTGGTTTGTCTTTTCTATCTTGTCGGGCATAACCGAAATAAGGAATTACCGCCGTGATATAATGTGCCGATGCTCGTTTTGCCGCATCAATCATCAACAGCAGTTCGAAAAGATTATCAGTAGGAGAGTTGGTAGATTGAATGAAAAACACATCGCAGCCACGAACGGATTCATCCAAGGAAGGCTGAATTTCGCCATCGCTGAATCGGGAAAAGGTCACTTCGCCTAAGGGCAACTTATACTCTTCCGCAATTTTTTCTGCGAGGTATTTTGAAGTGCTTCCTGAAAATAATTTAACTGTCCGAGCCATTTTTTGCGTTTAATTTCCCTTTTATCGGGGGGGCAAATATATAAAAGATTTGGGTATTACAAATAGAAAAGGTATAATATGGTATGATTTGTAAGCCCCCAAGTGAGATGTTCGAGAGGTGAATTTCAAGAAAATGACCCTGAAATTTTATTTCTTTTTGTCCTTGACCACCTTTTTGGTGGTGTCGGCGGGACCAATTTTTGCTTCGTTTCCGTCTCCTCCCATCGAGGCGGCCAGCGAGTCGAGGTTCGAGTCGGCATTCTTTTGGTCGTTTTCGGCTTTTGCCTTTTCGGCGGCCTTGTCTTTTTCGCTTGGGCCGCAAGAAACCAACAAGGTGGCGGCGGCAATGGATACTAAAACAGCGATGAACTTAATCTTTTTCATTCTTTATTTTTTTGCAAAATTACTATTTGTTCAAGAGATACAGGTAGAAAATACATGCCTCTTAGGATGGCTATATGGTAGGATGGTTTAATTTAATGAAGGCCTGTTTGGCGGCTTTTGGAGTCATTTGGCTAACATTTAACAATATTTTATGAAGCCTATGTTCTCTTCTCGTATCATGGTGCGTCCCGCTATCCGCTGTAGCCGCTGCATCCCCATTGCCGAAACAAAGCAGCGGGCTGCCGCTACTATCGGGGCTAGGCTTTGACGGCAGGTTGCCTCGAAAGAACTTTCCTCAGATAATCAATATCAAGGGAAAACTACACTCCATAATGTTGACCCTGCGGCCCATAATGTTGACCTTACAGCCCATAATGTTGACCATACGGCTCATAATGTTGACCATGCGGCTCATAATGTTGACCTTACAGCCCATAATGTTGACCATGCGGCCCATAATGTTGACCATACGGCTCATAATGTTGACCATACGGCCCATAATATTGACCCTGCGGCCCATAATGTTAACGTTTCGGAGTACATTTTGATGTTGCCGTATCGTTTAGGCGAGGGAGTGTAGTGGCGCCGAAGGCGGTTCTTTGCCGCCTTTATCTTGCGTTTGTTGGTGGCGGCAAAAACGGAGCGTTAGCGACCCACGGAATACCCCGACCGCTTTAAGCAGCCTTTTTTCCCTTGGCTGCTTAAAGGGGGCGCCCCCAAATGAAAAGTGTATAAATTGGTAGTTGCTGAAATTATTTCAGCAGCGTGACGGCGCCCATTTGCTTGATCAGTAGTTCGTTGGTGCCGATGAGATTGACGGACCAGATATAGACGCCCATGGGCACCACTACGCCGTTTTTGTAGGTGCCGTCCCAGCCTTGGCGGATGTCGGTGGTTTCGAAGAGCATGTTGCCGGCTCGGTCGAATATCTGGAAGGTGTATAGGTGTATGTCGGCGAAGGTGGTGATGGGCAAAAAGATGGGGTTTCTTCCGTTTGGCGTGAAGGCGTTGGGGATGAAAAAAAGTGGGGCTTGGTCGGCACAGGCGGTGTTTGAGGAGCTGCTGTCGATGAAGCCATATACGTTGCAGGAGTTTTCCATCTGTATGATGTGGTAGCAGAATTCGCCTTGGTTGTAGATGTATAATTGGATGCTGTCGATGAAGGTGTGGCGGGTGTTCGAGAGGGTGGCTATGGGCTGCGAACTCATCACGCCATCGATGCTGCGATATAGAAAAAAGGAACTGTCGCCGGCATTGAAACCGGAGTAGGAAGTCCAGGTGACGGTGTTGGTCATGTCAGGATTTGCCGATGCCTTGAGCAGGATGGTCTTGGCGAGATTGGAGGTAAGGATGAGCAGGTTGCAGCTGTCGTAAACTTGATATCTATAGTAATAACTGGTGGTGTTGGCATCTGGTGTGTAGTCGAAATAGGAGAAATCGGGATGGATGTATTTCGATGTGGTGGCAATGGTTTCGAAGGTGCTGTTCAGGGTATCCGTGGAGCGCTGGATGAGGTATTTGATGACCTGTGCAGTGGAGTCGGAGTGGATATCCACACGTATCTCGTGGTCGTTGATGACGGTAGCTGTTTTGATGTAGGCAAAATGTGGGAAATGATGCAGCACGATATCTACCTTTAAGGCATTGGAGGTGGAGGTGTAGGGAAGCGTTTGATGGAATGCCCGAATCTTGAAATCGTAGGTATGCAGTTGGCTAAGGTGATGGTAACTATAGGTGTTGGTGGTAGCGCTCACACTGTCGATGATGACATAGGGGCCACTATCGGTGCGCATCAAAATGTCGTATTTGCGGACTCCTGGTATCCAGCCTTCGTAAGAATTCCATGTCAGCACAACCGACAGGTCGCAGGTGTCAATGTTTCCTTTAAGATTGATGGTTCTTTGTATGTATCCCGGCGAACTTAGATTGCCGCAGGAATCGTAAGCCAAGACAAGAAAAGAATCTACCGAACCGCCCAATGGCAAGTGGGTATCATAAAACGAACTGTCCTTGCCTACAATGTTATGAATGGGGCTGGTTACGCCATTCAGTCGTCTTAAAATAATGTAGCCACCGATGTTCAAGGCCGTGTCTGGAGTCCAGCCGATGATGATGTTTCCTGTCAGCGAATCGATGCTGACGCTGTCTATCTCCACCTTTTGGGGAGGATGGTTATATTGAAAATAGGCACTGTCGGCATTCGAAGACGAGATGCATCCGCTACTGTCGGAAACCTCCACTCTGTAGGCAATCATCTGATGACAAAAAACCACCGGTTGCTGATAGGTCATGCCGGTAGTAGAGTCAATCAGAGTCCAAACACCTGTAGGATACTCGCGATAAATCTTGTACTTGGCAGCAGTGGATGTCAAGGCAGGATTACTGATGGCATTCCACGACAGGTCGGCAAATCCGGTAGGCGTAGTCAGGTTCAGCAGTATCGTCTCCACCGTATCCGAACAGGGCGAATAGAGCGTGTCGCCATGAGCATTGATGGACATGATGCGCATATAGTAAAACTCGTTTTGCGTGTTCGCGTTGATGAACACATCGGTAGCCGAAGTGGCGGCATAGCTGGTGTTGGTCACTATCGCGATATAGGTTCCATACAGCGCTCCCGAGGAGTAAATGATATATTCGTTGAACACGCCGATAGTATCCAAAGGCTGCGTCCAAGTAAGCGCCACATGGCCGTTTGGCAGCACCGAAACACAACGAATAATGGCGGTGCTGTCCATGCTGGTCTGCGATTTCATGCCAAAGGCACTCATCGTCAGCAGCACTATCATCACCATCTTTATCAATCGTTTTATCTTCATAGTCGTAGGCCCATCGGCAAGATTCATTACCACAAAATTAAGAAATTCCACAGAAATTGGAAACCGTTTCAATAACTTATATACGTACATATTATTGCATAAGGTTCTATCCATCCTATTTTCGATGCCCCCATCATATACCGAAAAGGTAATATGATTGGTGCTAAGGTGAGGATGGATGAGGTGTGTAAATCTCGAGTCATCATTGATAATATCAAGTCTATCTTTTTTAATGATTGATAAAATGCCTGATGAACCCACGAAAATTTTGCCCTATATATATAGTATGGTTTTCATTTTTGTTGAGTTTGGATAAGGCCAAAAGATTTTAGGATAAGGCCAAGATGCGTTCATCAAAAATAAGAAGGAGGCCTTTTGTCGTTTTTTGGGCTTCTTGAGTAGCAGTGAATATTTGCATTAATCATTGAATATCATCATTAATAATTACTGATAATTGCATTAATGATGATATTTAGCCAAAATGATTTTAATGAATTATTATTGATGGCATCTATAATTCATCAAAAGAAATATATAAATGACCAAAAACCGAGTGTGTAACGACAGAAAGCGCGCGATTCTTGTCGTAGACGTGTCCGTCTTCGACAGGAATTTCAAGATTTTTGATCAAGACCACCTGTCCTTATGCAATCTTTTTTTAATCATTAATGATTTTGAGGGGCCATCCTCATCAAAGATTTTTATCATGATGCTATAATAGCCCCTGCTTCAGCAGCGCCATGATAGCATCCTAATCAGTAAACTATTTTACGATGGTAATCTTCCCTTTGCTGCCCAAATCGTTGTTGGTGAGCAGCTCCCAGAAATAAATTCCGGCGCTAAGGAAAGAGATATTGACGGTTTCTTTGGTATCGTTGCCGTTGATGTCTTGCGAATAAACCAACCTTCCGGTGATGTCTTTCACCTGCAACAGGGCTTTTGCCGTGCTTAGATGATAGGCAAGGGTAAAGTTTCCGTCGTTGGGATTAGGAATGATGGTGCCGCTGTTGGAATAGTTGAATTCAACTGAAACCAAGTCTGATGTGGTGTTCTTTCCATCGAAATCGGTTTGTTTCAGTTTATAATAGCTCAAGCCGCTGAAAGGGGAATTGTCGTCGAACTGATAATTGTGGATGCTATTGGTATTTCCGTTTCCTGGTACGCGCCCTATGATGTCGAAATTCTTGCCGTCCTGCGAGCGTTCCACTTCGAAATAGTCATTGTTCACCTCGCTGGCAGTAGTCCATTCGGTTCTTACAAATCTGTTCTGCTCGTTAATTGCGGTAAAGCTCAAGAGCTCTATCGGCAGAGGCGACGATGCCTTGGCCAAGGTCCATGGAGAGAAGGTGCTTACACCCGTAACCTGCACCCAGAAATTGGTGCCATCAGCCGTTTGTGTGCCGATGATGGTAGGCTGAACCCAGCCGGTATTGGAGTTGTTCCATCGCTGTGCCCTAAGCCCTGCGGTGTTGTTCGCCGGTATCTCGTTGCCTGCATAATAGAATTTTACGGTAGCCACCGGCGAGCCGCCTGTAACGTCGATTTGCCAAAAACGATTGACCATATTCAACGAATCGTCCAGCCCTGCTATGTTTCGGATATGGGTAACATTTGTAGGGGAGCTTGGCAACGGACGATGCGAAGCGGTGTCGGTTTGTGGAGAATACGTGGCCACTTTCACCCATGCGCTTGTTCCGCCAGTTCCTGAGAAAGAGAATGGAATGTAGCCGCCATATTTAGTTCCAAAAGGAAATACATGGGGCTGATTGTCGATGGGTATATGCCAATTTATCGCTCCCTTGTTGTTGGAGCTTTCAGCCAGTATGTTACCTGTTGTTCTGCTAATGGCTGAGTTGGATGTATTGTTTATGGTCAAGGTATCGCTGTTGAGTTTCCAGATGCCGCTGCTCAACGCCAAGATCCCCGAAGAGTTGAGCGCTATCCTGGAATCCATTCTCACTATCGGGTTGTTGGTGGTGTTTATGGAAACGTTGTTGAATGCCACCGTGCTGTCCATCACCCCGAAAGTTTGATTTGCAGGGGTTGTTGCATCACCGAATTGGAAGGTGCCACCGGTAATTGTTTTCGACACGCCGCTGATTATTTTGACGTCTTCGCCGGTTCCGGTGTTTGCTTTGTGTAATATCATCTTTCCGCTCCCCAAACTCATTCGGGAGGAAGAGTTGATGTCGAAAACGGCAGAAGTGTTACTGGCGATTCCAAGTGCGTTCAAGGTAATGCTGTTCGGCTGGCTATTAGAATTGGAATCATCGAAGTAGAAGGATGAGCCATTCGCAACGATCAACTGCGATGCGATGGATAAATTGCCACCATAAACTTCCATCAAAGAGGATGATCCTGTTGTGGTCAATGAATTACCTGCGGTATTGCCAAGTGTCACATTGGAAGAGTTGACCGTCATCCTGAATACGCCATTGTTGGTAATGGAATAATTGCCAGGGGTTATGGTTCCACCGTTCAATTCCAATCCAGCCGTAGAAGGGATGGTAGGAGCAGAGGCAAATCGAACCGCAGAGCCTGTTTCAGTAACTCTGAAGAGACCATTTATCAAGGATAAGTTTCCTGTCATGGCAAGCGTGTCGCCCTGCACATTCTCCAAAACATAGCTGGTATCGGTTCCTTTGTTGACAACAATGTTGTGGAAAGTATTTGGAACCAACCCATTAATGACCTCCCAGTTGGTGGCGCTTCCCACAAAGTTCACCGTGCTGCTATTGGCAGTGAATGTGGTAGAATAATTAGAGAAGCCATTATACCAACTTCCATAAACATCAAGGTTGTAAGTTCCGTTAATGGTCAATGAATCATAGTCACCATAAAGTATCAAGTTCCTACAAATAGCCCCGGAGCCGTTGATGACAGGGAAATGCAATGGAGCAAAAATTCCATCAATATTTGCATCGATATTTGATGTCGGAATACTCACGCACCAATTATAAATATTAAACCAATCATTGCTGACGCCTCCGCACCATTGCCCTGGGCCATAATAAGAAGGAATGACATTAATATATAGTGAATCCCAAGTGGTATAAGTTCCGCAGGAAGAATTATAACCTCTAACTCTTAACCATCCTGAATATCCACCTAGTGTTAATGAAAGCGTGTCAGTGTGCTGATAATTTTGTGTCGCACCATTAAGATTTGAATAGTCCCAAATATAACTGGTCGCGTTGGTAACTGGGGGAACAGCATAAGTTACATTGGTATAGGCACAGATATTTGTATAGCCCGAAATTGGGCTTATGGCTCCTAATCCTGGGGTTATGTTTATCGTCACCGAACTAGTCTTGGGGCAAACACCTGTGCTATCCGGATATCCATTGTTTCCTCCGTTAAGAGTAACGGTATATGTTGTGGTAACTGTAGGCGAGGCAATGGGATCAGCTATGTAGGGATTGCTTAATCCAGTTGTCGGAGACCAACTATAGTTTGGTTGAGAAACCAACAAATAAGCATCGTTGCTGGCAGACCATGAGTTGCCGTTTCTGCTGCTTAATCCATAAGCATAGGTTCCTGTGCTGTCTTCAATTCCCTGGGTATAGTTCTTAAGCGGGATGTTGCCATTTTGGAATTCTATGATATTGCTTGATTCATGTAATATAACATAAGCGGATAATAAATTGGAACTTGTTGTATCGTATACTCCGTTATATTGCAGCACAAATTCTCTATTTGGTGCTGTGCCCAATGTTTGATATTGAATCACTCCGCCATAGTTGGGCTTTAAGTCAGCCCATGTCAATGCAATTACGTCGGTGGGAAGAACTGATGTTGGTAACGACAATCCATTTTGAGTTGTATATGCCAAATCAAACTCTATGAACCCATTGGTACATATCTGAAAGGAAGTTTTTGGGCTGCCAAAATAATAAAAGGTAAAAGGCAGATTAATGGTGCTGCTTGCTCCATCATCCGGAATGGTATTTGATGTCCATGGTGCTGGAATTGTAGGACTTGTCAAGGTGGGTGGCGAATAGGCAATCTTTGCTACATGCCCGAATGTAGTGGAAATGGCATTGAGCTGAGTGGTATCCCCATTGCAAATGGTTGTTCTTGCTGCAATTGCTGTAACTGTTCCTACATTGAAGATGGCCACTGCAGTATCATTGGAAACATTTTGATCTGCATAAGCGGTGGTAGTGGTGAAAATGGAATCATTAACATACGATTTCAAAGTATAGGTTCCTCCAGTTGTCATGTTTACCGGATTGGCCATTTGAACATAGGCCACTGCATTTGGAGCCAATGTTCCAGTATAAGTTCCTGAATCCAATACATTTATTGCCCCGGTAATCTTGGTATATACCTTTAATGGATGCGAGGCATCGAACGTTAGGGTGGCGCTACCATAATTTACAATGGTATCGACAATGATTTGACTCGAACTATAGCCGCAGGTATCCGGGTTGGGCGGAAAAATGCTGTTTACGCCAACATCGGCACCTGGCCTGGTAAAGGTATATTTGGTATACCACGTATTTGGATAGGTCAGGTAATTCAATCGACCGCTGAAGGAGGCAGAGTTTGCAACCGAATCGGTAAATACATAATTTGCATTCGGCAAGGTAGAAGTATATCCGTTCGACGACAAGCCCATCACGAATTTATAATTACTCGACAGGTTGGCGTTATACGGATAAACCCAATCGAAGGCATGCCAAAATTCAATTGTGCCGCTGGTTTCATAAATCCTGACTTGAAAATAAAGATAGCTCCAGTTATAATTCCAGTTCCAGATGTTGTAGTTATATCCTTTCAGCTGCATGGCATACCATTCTACTGTCAAAAATCTGTTTGGGGCGGTGCCCGAGACTTTATATTTTATCCAATAGTTGATGGAGTAACTGCCGTTATAATAGGTTATCAAATCATCATAAAACGGTGCTATGGTCATGGCCGAATAATTATTTGCACCCGATTGATACATGGCAGAACAGCTATCATTATAAGCATAGTTGTTGGTTGATGCAGCTCCGCAACCAGGGTTGGGATTGGTGGCATAGCGAGGATAAGGATTGTTTGCCAGGTTGGTGGATGTGGAGATGGTATCCAGCACAATAAAACCATTGCTCGAGATATAAAACGATTTGCAAGTCAT
Organism: uncultured Bacteroidota bacterium; assembly: GCA_903911135.1. Lineage (GTDB taxonomy): Bacteria > Bacteroidota > Bacteroidia > AKYH767-A > JABDAW01 > JABDAW01. Next base: position 17,906 of record CAIWCG010000109.1, on the reverse strand, counting down.
CCCATTATATGGAAAATCAAACCCTATCAAGTTCGGCTGGCTGATATTGTCATCATTGCTGTTGCAGTTCCAGGTAGGCGTTTGGCCGCCATTATACCACATCACGCTGGCATATTGATACCAGTTGAAGTTGGTTCGGCTAACATTATAGGTACCTAAGTTTTGTCCAAACGCCATAGTAGACAGCCCTTGAAACAGAAATGTCAAGGTCAGGATTTGAACAATGTTAAGCACGTTTTTATGCATGAACTTTGGTGCTGAATTTCAGGATACAAAGATAAACAAATTTTTAATAACATAATAAAGCACTATTATAAAGGCGATTTTTTGGAGCCTATGCCCTCTTCTCGTCCCATCTGCGTCCCGCTATCCGCTGTAGCCGCTGCCTGCCCTTTTCCGAAACAAAGCAGCGGGCTGCCGCTACTATCGGGGCTAGGTTTTGACGGCAGGTTGCCTCGAAATAGCTCGCAACAAGCTGAAAAAGCGTAAAATCACCCCTTTTTGGTTTCCAAGGATTCCGCCAAAAGTACCGTGGACTCCGCCAAAAGTACCAAGGATTCCGCCAAAAGTGCCGTGGGATCCGCCAAAAGTGCCGTGGGATCCGCCAAAAGTGCCGTGGACTCCGCCAAAAGTGCCGTGGACTCCGCCAAAAGTGCCGTGGGATCCGCCAAAAGTACCGTGGACTCCGCCAAAAGTACCGTGGACTCCGCCAAAAGTACCGTGGGTTCCGCCAAAAGTACCGTGGACTCCGCCAAAAGTACCGTGGGTTCCGCCAAAAGTACCGTGGACTCCGCCAAAAGTACCGTGGACTCCGCCAAAAGTACCATGGACTCCGCCAAAAGTACCATGGACTCCGCCAAAAGTAGCCTATATATTTATAGGTATAGCTTAAAAAAGTACCTTCGAAGCTACCTGCCGTCAAAACCTAGCCCCGATAGTAGCGGCAGCCCGCTGCTTTGTTTCGGTAATGGGGATGCAGCGGCTACAGCGGATAGCGGGACGCAGATGGGACGAGAACCAGACATAGGCTCCAAATCGGTATTTATATAACCGCAAGCATCAGTATGCCCACGATGGCTTTCAATATGCCACGGATGCCTACCCAGAGGATGTAAAATAGGTAGAACCAAGGTTCGTCTTTGGTGAGAAACTGGTCGACATAATCGGGCTGGCATTCGCAGATGGCGAGCATGATGAACATTTTGTGGCGGATGTTGGAGTTTCTGTCTTTGTAGGCCAATGCGGCGTCCAAGAATTTGATGGACCATGGATGACGAAGCATGAAATCGAGCAATTTCTTTTCTCTGTCCGTCAGCTTGATGGGTGTTTTCACCATCGCCTCCTGGTAGAGGGAGATGACGAATGGCGTGGGGGGCTTGTTTAAAATATATTTGCCGAAAAGCTGGGCTTCCAGCAGGGGGTTATTTTCCATTCGGCAAAGATTTTTCATCCATCTTTTGTTTCATCATGGCTATTTCCTGCGTCAGTGTTTTGTTCTGCTCCTGCAGTTTCGACACTACAATGGAGAGGTGCAGGAGGTAAATCATGATGGCTATGATGGACCCGATGAAAACCATGTTTGGCGGGGCATATACTCCAGCCAGATCAGACATTACCTGCAGGCCGTTTCGCCAAAACGAAAAGATGATCAGGATGATGGTGCATACAATCCACACGATGGCGTATTCTTCTCGTAATTTTCCTTTTACTATCAGCCTACCGATGTAAAACAGGAACAGGAAACTGGCGATGATGGCGATTAATTGAATTCTTTCCATGGCGATTATTTATTTCGTTTAAGTCTTATGTATGTAAAGATGATGGCCAGCGTAACCTTTATCATGTAATAGATTCCGGATAGCGTGTTTATGGACGACACTCCCCCTTGTCTTTCCCGCATTTCTACCGGAATTTCCAATATCTTCAAATCGTTGAAGGCATATAATACGATAGCTTCCGGTTCGGGATATTCATCGGGATAATATTCGTCCACTATGGTCAAGGCTTTTTTGTTCAATGCCCTGAATCCGGAGGTGCTGTCTGTAAATTGAACATTCACCAAAAGCCGATGAACGAATTTAAAATATTTTATTCCGCCACGCCTCAAAGATGAAGATTGAAATCCAGTCTTTTCGATGAACCGTGAACCGATTACTACATCTGCCAGATTGTTAATAATTGGAGCGATAAGATTAGGGATTTCATTTGCTGGATGCTGTCCATCGCCATCTACCTGTATGGCTATGTCGAAGTGATTTCTCAAGGCAAACTTAAAACCTGTTTGCACCGCCCCACCGATGCCCAAATTCACAGGAAGATTTAATAATATGCAATCAGCTTTTGAGGTCACAGCGGCAGTATTGTCCTTAGAGCAATCATTTACAACGATGGCAGTTATATCGATTCCATGTGCCCTTAGTTCATTAATGGATTCAACTACTGCAGCAATGCTTTTTTCTTCATTATAAGCAGGAATAACTGCGGCTATCTTCATGTAATTTTAGAAATGAATTCCATAACTTATAAAATCCCCTCGCGGATCAAATCATGCAAATGGACAAAGCCAAGATATTTCCCCTTATCGGTAATGATCAGTTGCGAAATATTATTTTTTTGCATCAATTGTAATGCGTCTACAGCCATTGAATCCTTTTCCATGGTCCGAGGGTTCTTTGACATGATATCTTTTGCTTTGAGTTCGTAGATATTTTCATTCCGCTCAATCATTCTTCTCAAGTCACCATCCGTAATGATACCCACCAATTTATTTTTGTCAATGACCGCAGCAGCACCAAGGCGTTTGGAAGATATTTCAAGGATAACTTTCTTTATATCGTCTTCAGGCTTTACTTTTGGTGTTTGATTATTTATTGATATGTCACTGACCTTTAAATAAAGTTTCTTGCCCAATGCTCCTCCAGGATGATATTTTGCAAAATCCTGGCTGGAAAACCCTCTGCACTCGAGCAAACAAACGGCAATAGCATCACCCATAGCCAATTGCGCAGTTGTACTCGTTGTAGGTGCAAGGTTATTTGGGCAGGCTTCCTCCTTTATTGTTGTATTAATTATAAAATCTGCCTGTTTGGCAAGGTAAGAATCAATGTTTCCTACCATTGCAATCAATTTATTGCCCCAATTTTTTAAAAAAGGCACTAAAACCTTTATTTCAGGGGTGTTTCCAGATTTGGAAATACAAATAATCAGATCTTCCTTCTGAATGGTGCCTAAATCCCCATGAACAGCATCAGCAGCATGCATGAAAATGGCCGGAGTGCCCGTCGAATTTAATGTTGAAACAATCTTATTCGCAATGATTGCACTCTTTCCTATGCCGGTAATGACCACTCTTCCACTGGAATTATAAATTATTTTTATAACCGCTGAAAAGTCGTCATTGACATATTCCTTAAGGGTTTCAATGGCTTTTGCTTCGATATCCAGGGTGCGGATAGCAGCAATTTTTATTTCTTTTGGAGTCTTATTTATTTTTTTCAATGTATATTTGCAGTAGTTAAACAAAAAAATGATGACGCAAAGGTAAAAATTAATTATCTTTATAAGGAGAAAAAAAATAAATGGGAGCAAAAGACAAGTCTATTTTAGACAATTTACAGAAACATTTTGGATTCAATAAATTCAAAGGAGACCAAGAAGCAATCATCAAAAACATCTTGGATGGGAAGGATACTTTCGTTATCATGCCTACTGGCGGAGGGAAATCGTTGTGCTATCAATTGCCAGCTTTGATGATGCCAGGAACTGCAATTGTGGTTTCGCCCTTGATTGCATTGATGAAGAACCAGGTTGATGCCATGCGTGGCTTCGGATCAGAAGATGGTATAGCGCATTTTCTTAATTCATCCTTGTCAAAGCAAGAAATTGCAGATGTAAGAAGGGATATTACAAAGAAAAAAACTAAACTTCTATATGTTGCGCCTGAGTCGTTGACGAAAGAGGAGAATGTCAAGTTCTTTAAGGATATAGACATTTCTTTCTTTGCCATTGATGAGGCGCATTGTATTTCTGAATGGGGGCATGATTTCCGTCCGGAATATAGAAGATTGCGCCCCATAATAGAGGCAATCGGTAAAGTTCCCATTATGGCATTGACTGCAACTGCAACTCCTAAAGTGCAGCAAGACATTCAAAAGAATTTGAGCATGTTGAAGGCAACTTTATATAAATCTTCCTTCAATAGGCCAAACCTTTATTATGAAGTAAGACCTAAGGTAGATGCGGTAAAGGAGATTATAAAATATATCCGTCAGCATCATGGAAAATCTGGTATCGTTTATTGTTTGAGCCGAAGAAAAGTGGAGGAGGTAGCTCAAACATTAAATGTAAATGGAATTAAGGCTTTGCCATATCATGCAGGGCTTGAGGCTTCAGTGAGAGCATCTACCCAAGATAAGTTTCTTATGGAAGAAATTGATGTTATTGTAGCAACGATTGCCTTTGGAATGGGTATCGACAAACCGGATGTCCGCTTCGTCATTCACCATGAAGTTCCTAAGAGTCTGGAGGGATATTATCAGGAAACCGGTAGAGCCGGTAGGGATGGAAAGGAAGGAAGATGCATCGCCTTTTATAGCTATAAGGATATTGAAAAGCTTGAAAAGTTCCATAAAGGAAAACCAATTGCCGAACAGGAAATTGGCAAGCAGCTTCTTCTTGAAACCGTTGCCTATTGCGAATCTTCAGTATGCAGAAGAAAGCAGCTTTTGAATTATTTCGGGGAAGAATATCCTCATGATTCCTGTGAAAACTGCGACAATTGTCTCCACCCTAAATCTAAATTTGAAGGACAGGAAGAAGTGGTGCTGGCTCTTGAAACGGTAATTGCCGTTAAGGAGAAATTCAATTCTGACCATATCATCAATGTTTTGATGGGTAAGAATGAAGCACAGGTAAAGGCCTATAAACACAATAAACTGGAAGTTTTTGGCGAAGGTTCCGAACATGATGCGAAGTTTTGGATGGCGGTTATCCGTCAATGCTTAATTGCCGGTTTCTTGGCAAAGGAAATTGAAACTTATGGTTTGTTGAGCGTTACGGACAAAGGGAGGGCGTTCATCAAAAAGCCAACTTCGTTTATGCTCACAAAGGATCATGATTATGAAAACACGGAGGCGGAGGATGATGAAGACATCATGGCTGGCGGTGGTGGTGGAACCAGTGCGGCGGACAATACCTTGTTCACGATGTTGAAGGATTTGAGGAAAAAGATTGCGAAGAAATTGAATCTCCCGCCTTTCGTAATTTTCCAAGACACTTCCTTGGAGGAGATGGCGATACAATATCCCATCACGATGGAGGAGATGAAGAACATTGTAGGTGTGGGTGCCGGAAAAGCATCACGCTATGGCAAGGATTTCATCGAGTTGATAGCCAACTACGTGGAGGAACACGAGATTGAAAGGCCGATGGATCTGGTGGTTCGTTCGGTGGTGAACAAATCAGGACAGAAGGTGTATATCATCACGAATATTGACCGAAAGATAAGTCTTGACGATATCTGCCGATCGAAGGGAATGCCGATGAGCGATGTGCTGACTGAAATTGAAAGCATCGTGAGTTCAGGTACCAAAATAGACATCAATTATTACATCAACGAAGTGTTGGATTTGGACAGACAAAAGGAGGTATTCGATTATTTCAAACATGCCGAATCCGATTCGGTGGAAGATGCGTTAAGGGAACTTGGCGAGGATGAATACAATTCGGATGAAATTAGATTGGTTCGAATAAAATTCATGTCTGAGATGGGAAATTGATGCCATGAATGAAACTTTTAAAAATAGCCCGGCGTAAAAAATCGTGATTGCAGCCAATGCAATCAATTGTTTAAGGGTTATTTTGGTGAATGTGGCGGGAAGGACGAAAGTTCTTCCCGCTTTTTTTGTGGAGAAAGTTGATGCCTTGATGATAGCCCCGAAAAAGGGCAATTATCAAGACATCATCAAGAGATATTTGAAACAAAAGATAGATTAGGGGCATTATTATCTGATGATGCTGATGATTGCTCTCAATAAAACTAATCCTTTATCAATAATTAATGGAAAGAAAAACACTAAAGAAACTTCGCATTAGAGGGACTGAATTTATCCAGAAAAGATAAATACTAAATGATAAAATCAACTAATTTATAACAATAAGTAATAACCGGTTAGGTTTCAGAAACTCATTTTCCCTTTCTTTTGAGTCTTATAAATCCTATAATTTTAACAATTGGGTAATAACCTTGAGGCATTAACCGCGCAGAATACGCCTCAAGGTTATTACCCAATGGCATAAACTGTACAGAATATGCCCCAAGGTTATTACCCAATGGCATAAACTGCACAGAATATGCCCCAAGGTTATTACCCAATGGCATAAACTGCGCAGAATATGCCTCAAGGTTATTACCCAATGGCATAAAAAATCGGGCTTTTAGCTTGTCAGGATACTTTTGGGAGGCTTAAATTGGTGTTTAAGGCTTTAAATGTTAAAATTTATGAGGACTAAATCTCCTTCTGGAAACTTAACAAATTGCATTCCCCGTTATGAATTATTTGTAAGCCTTCACCATATCACTTAGGATTTAAAATCCTTAAAAAATATAAAGGTCGGCAATATAAATCCCAACAAACTGTGTTTCACCGACACCTAATTCAACCTGCTTCTATAATTGCATCCGCTTCGGTGCACTCATAAAAGCAAGGAGAGAATAATTGTTTTGATAAATAATCCCCTTTATCAATCGAAGAACTGCCAGATGATGCCGAACTTGAGGCTGCTGCCTGGCATGGGATATTGCGGCACCAAATAGTAGCCGGTTACGGGCAAGAATCCGTCGAGCAAATTCTCGCCACGGATGAAGATGCGGGCTGTTCGGATACGGAAACTGATGAACAGATCGACGATGGGATAGTTGCCGGTTTTTATTGAGTTCTGCAGATAAAACTGTCCGGTTACGGGCATGTAGGCATCCGAACGATAGGAGGAATAATAATGAAAATCGGTTCCGAATTGGGTTTGCAGCACGTGTTTGAAAAGATAGGTTTCATAATAGAACGAGTTGACGGAAAGGAACTGGGGCAGATGCAAAACATCGTCGCCAGAAATCTTTTGAAAGGTAAAGTCGTTGTTCAGATGAAAGCGGTTCCACACGAAATTCTTTGTCAGCACCACCTGCTGAACCCTCACCGTACCGGCACTTTGCGCTGGCAAGGCCAAGGTATCGAAATAAATTTGATTTCTTATTTCGAAGTAGTTTATGGCAAGTTTGAGTTTCCTCATTTTGTTGATGACGGAGAAGGATGCATAGGTGTTTTCGCTGTTCTTGAAATGGTTTATCCATTGAAAATTGCTTCCATCATATCGGTTTTGAATCAGTTGGGGAGCAAGCAGCATTCTACCAGCATCCACATGGAAGGAAAACTCATCCACACTTTTGCTTAGCTTTATTTCGGTAGAATAAAGGCCCTTGTTTACACCAAAGAAATTGTATTTGCCATCCACACTCCATCTGAAATCATTGTTTTCAGGATTGTTGAACAAGGAAAAATCTGCATAGATGTTTTGCATGGCAGTGTCGATGCTTTTTTGATTGTATCGAATCAACTGATGCGCCACCTCCACAGAAAAATTCAGATGCCTGACGCTGTCATCCTGATTTTTCTTGTTGCTCAAAGTGCTCCAGGAAAGCTTGTTTTCAAGTTTTGAATAATGCGAGGAATCGAAAATGGAAAGCGTGTCGGGATAGAACTTCGCATAGAAACCAGCCGTTTCCAAACTGTCAACAAAAGTATTCGAACCGGTTTCGAGCGAAATGGTATGGGCTATCCGCTGCGTGGGCTTGAATTTTTCAACAGTAGTCGAATCATTGATATTTACATTGTAATGATATCCGAAGTCATAAAACTGCTTGACATAAAAATTACGGTTTCTATACCGCCTCTGGGCATTCATCAGGTTCACCTGCATGGTCCCCCTGTTCAGGTTATTCACATAACTGGCATCAAAGGTAGAATCGCTTGCAATGCCTCCATTTTCCTGGTTCTTCACGATATTCCAAATGCCATTCACCAACACATTATACCGTTGGTTTTTGGAATTATACCAAGCTACAAAATCAAAGTTGTTGATGCTCGTCATCTGATGCAGAAAATATCCATCCGAACCCAAGCGATTATAATCCAACCCAAAGTTAAATCGTTCAGAAACATTTTGTGTATGCTTTATACGCAGCGATTGTTCGCTTTTTGAACAAAGATTGTAGTTCAATTCGGAGAAAGGGGTATTGGTTCTGTAGTATTTCAGTTTCTCCGGAGTATCGAAATACAAATCATATCCATGAAAACCGATATCGGCAAGGAAGTTTTTATTGATGTCAAAAATACTTGGTGCGGTTGCAGTACCGAGATTTCCCAAATAATGATTCGACCTTTTAAAAGCCGGATTAAATATCTCGATGCCTTCCAACAAGGAATCAATTCGCTTTAATTCCTTGGTCGGGTCAGCATGAAAAAAAGCGTTTTCATCGATGGCTTTAATAACCGGAATTACCTTTTTTTCTTTCTTTTTGGCTGAATCCTGAACTGCAGATAAGGCGTTAAAATGACAAAACATCAACAAAAAAAGAATACATGCGGTTGCTGCAATCCTGTTTAAAAAGTCAAATTTTGAATAAGATGCCATATAATAAATACCCATTGAAGGGGCAAAATTAGGTTAAATTTAACGTGAATGGAAAAAAATTAAAGAAATTTTTTGTTTGTGTTAATGTAAATTTTTAATTTTGTTCCCCGATTATTAACAAAAATTGTATCTTATGGCAAAGAAACCTACTCCAAAAGCTAGCTCAAAAAGGAAAACGCCTTCCAAGCCAGCACCAAGTAACAAGAAAGCAACAGCGGTAAAATCAAAGGCGCCTGTAAAGAAAGCACCAGTCCCTAAAAAACCAATTGCAAAATCTTCGGCAAAGAAACCGGCACCTGCAAAAAAGGTGGTTAAAAAGGTGGTGGCTCCTGCGAAGAAAAAGGTTGTTAAGAAGCCTATTGTAGTTGCAAAAAAGGTAGCACCTAAAGCAAAGCCTGTGGCAAAACCCGCTAAAACCAATAAGCCTTTAGCAAAAAAGGTCGTAAAAAAGGTTGCTAAACAGGTGGTTAAGAAACCGATTAAGAATATTGTTAAACCTGTCGAAAAAAAGGTTGCTAAGCCCGTTGCAAAGAAAACTGTTAAGAAGGCCGTAAAACCAGTAGCCAATAAACATGTTAAGAAGGTAGTTAAACCGGTAACCAAAAAGGTGGTGAAACCTGTTGCTAAGAAGCCTATTAAAAAGGTCGTGAAGCCTGTGGCTAAGAAACCCGTGAAGCCAATAGCAAAACCAAAAGCAGTTGCAAAAGCGCCTAAAGTAGCTCCTAAACCTACTCCAAAAGCGACTCCAAAGGTCATTGAAAAGCCAACACCTAAACTTACTCCAGTAGGTAAGACTGCTCCACAAAAGGTATTACCGACAGTGGAAATGGATCATAAGCCATTTATCGATTTAGATGATGAACCGACAAAACTACGGTCGAAACAAGATGAAACAGATTACGAAATAACTCTTGACGATGATTTCAAGGGTTTTGACGATGGTTATGATTTGGATGATGAAGATGATTTTTAATTAATAAAAAATTGCCCCACCGACAGAATCTCTTGAAGCACCTGTAACAGAGGCAAGGCAATTCACTTCATTTCTCATTCTTAAAACCCCAAGAAATCCAAAAACAATAGCCTCTTTAAAATTTACAATATCCTCTTTAGGAATGATTATTTCCAATGATGTTTTTTCTTTTATCCTATTTATAAGGTGATCATTAAAAGCGCCACCACCGGTAATCAGCATTTTCTTTTGGGATAAATCATTTTCATCAAATCTTACAATTAATTGAACAATCTGATAGCTGATATGCTCAACAAAAGTGGCTAGTTTATCATTAACAGGTAAATCACTATCCATTATTAATGGCATCAGATTTTCGAAAACCATTTCTCTGCCAAGTGACTTTGGGAAGAGCATTTCATAATAATCCAGCGCGTCCAGTTGGCTCAATAATTCTTGATTTATACTTCCTGACTTGGCTAAATCGCCATGGTTATCAAAAGCCAAACCCAATGGGTTTACCAATTCGTTCATAACCATGTTTATAGGGCAAATGTCTCCTGCAATCCGTTGGTCATTAAAATCGAAAGAAATGTTGGCAATGCCTCCAAGATTCAGACAATAGTCATAATCGGCAAATAAATAGTTGTCGCCAATGGGCGCCAAAGGAGCCCCTTGCCCACCAAGTGCCACATCGGTAGTACGGAAATCACAGATTACTGGTGCGTTACAAATGGTTGCCATACTCGCACCGTCCCCTATTTGGGCAGTCATTTTTAATGATGGCTGATGAAAAACGGTATGCCCATGGGATGCTATAAAATCAGGTTTCAGGTCATTTGAAATCATAAATTCATTAATCAACTTGCCTAAATAATGTCCATATTCCACGTTAAGCAAAGCATAATCATAGGCTGAAAGCTGATGTGCAGTGGCTAATTTATTTTTCCAGCCTTCATTATAAACAACGGTTTTGGCTGTCTGCAAGTTAAATTTCCAAGAGCCATTGTTCTCCATGAAATTGACAAAAGCAATATCCACTCCATCGAGCGAAGTGCCTGACATGATGCCGATGACCTTATAATTTTTCACTGCTGCAAGTTTAGGAAATAAGTATTAATTAATCATTTAACACATTAAAACTTAGTATTCGATTATCTTGAAAAATATATTTCATGGCTATCTAAAATGTCTGAATCATCTTCGAAATAATCAATAGACATCATTCATAATTCAACCCATAAATTAATGAAAACGCCTTAATTTGGCTAAAGCCAGTGAATATTCTTATTAATAACCCCCAATTAATTGCGGGGTTAATGAAATACACTATAATATGGGCTTTAACCACTATATTTTAGTTGAATTATGAAAGAGGTCTAATGAATTCATGAAAATTTATTATTCCTACAGTATGCTTCGACCTTCTGACAGAAAGAGGCGACTGTCTGACAGAAGATTGCTCAGTGGAAATTATTGGAGGGTTAAAAAAGAAGATTCCCCGTATTAAATGCATCAAAAATTGAAAACTCCAAAAACTTGATTTTTAAAAATAATGGAGATAATTTCTATAAATTAAAGAGTGCATATTGGGAAATCATTACCAATAAAAAGAAGCTGATTGTGCCAATCAGCCTCTTTTTTCCATAACGAATATATATCGCTCGGGAGCCTTGAGCTGTTATTTCCTAAATCATTTTTGAAAAAAAGCAACCTAGGTTTATATTAATTTTAATACTCGTCTTCATTGAAGAAGAAGTCATCTTTGGTAGGATAATCGGGCCAAATTTCTTCGATATTTTCATATGTTTCGTCTTCAACCTCCAACTCCTGAAGGTTTTCAATCACTTCCATTGGCGCTCCCGATCGGATGGCGTAATCAATCAATTCATCCTTACTAGCAGGCCAAGGGGCATCTTCGAGATGTGAAGCTAATTCTAACGTCCAGTACATTTTATTTTTAGTTTTTGAGGATTAAAATATTCAGATTTATTTTTTTGAAGCGTGCAAAAGTATAAAAAAAATGAAATTCAACACAAACATATTGGGTTTCTTGACTTTATACTTTTCATCGGTTTAATGATTTGTTGTTTTTGCATTTACATTCTTGGTTTCCAAGGTTGTTCTGTTGCCTGCAAATCCTTTGCTAATTTTCTTCCTAAGACAAAAAAATAGTCGGAAAGCCTATTGACATACTTTATGACCAATTCAGCAACAAAATCAATTTCCATCAAGTGGGTGATGTTCCTTTCAGCCCTTCGGCAAACACATCTTGTGATATGACAATAAGAAACCACCTGATGGCCTCCTGGAAGAATAAATGAGCGCATTTCTAGCAAGGTTTCGTTCATGGTATCCATCTCCTTTTCAAGAAGAGTAATGTCATTGTCATTAAGGTCAGGAATTTTCATTCTTGATTTCTCTGGATCGGAAGCCAAGGAAGAGCCAATGGTGAAAAGTCTATCTTGTATTTCGAGCAAAACCTCCTTTGAGTGGATATCAATTGCCTGATCTCTCAACAAACCAATCCAGGAATTCAACTCATCGATAGTTCCATAAGCCCCAATTCTGACATGATGTTTCGGCACACGAGTACCCCCAATCAAGGATGTTTCACCTTTATCACCGGTTTTAGTGTAGATTTTCATATCAAGGCTTTGATTTAGAAGTTTTAATGTCATTATTCAGTTCGTCGGACTCTATCAAACCATCCTTCAATCGAACTATTCTATGGGCATATTTGGCAATATCCTCTTCATGGGTAACCACTATGATGGTATTGCCGGCCTGATGAATTTCTTCCAATAAAAACATGATTTCGATAGAAGTTTTAGAATCTAGATTACCTGTTGGTTCGTCTGCCAAGATTATTGAAGGATGGTTTACCAAGGCTCTGGCAACAGCTACCCGTTGTCTCTGACCACCCGAAAGTTCGTTCGGCCTATGCTTAACTCGATCCGCCAATCCAACACTCTTTAAAACTTCCATGGCTCTTTCGGTCCTTTTTGTTTTGTTAAAGCCGGCATATACCAATGGCAATCCGACATTATCCAAAGCAGTAGAACGGGGAAGCAGATTGAACGTTTGAAATACGAATCCTATTTCCTTATTTCTTATCATAGCCAATTCATTATCGGACATTTGCCCAACTGAAGTGCCATTTAAAATATATTCTCCACCGGAAGGTGTATCGAGGCAACCAAGGATATTCATCAAAGTTGATTTCCCAGAACCTGAAGGCCCCATCAAGGCCACATATTCATTCTTATTTATGTCTAATGAAACCGAACGAATTGCATGAATGGTTTCTGCCCCTATCTTAAAGGTCCGGCTAATATTTTTTAGTTGAATTATGGACGGCATTTGTTGTTTGTTATATTCGATAACTACAATAAATCGAATTTATTTTATCACATTCAATTCCTTGCCTACCTTAACAAAAGCGGCAATGGCCTTATCAAGATGATGAAGTTCATGACCGGCAGAAATCTGAACCCGTATTCTTGCTTTGCCCTTTGCTACTACAGGATAATAAAATCCAATGACATAAATGCCCTCTTCCAACAAACGGGTTGCAAAATTTTGCGACAACTTTGCATCATAAAGCATGATGGGAACAATCGGATGTTCGCCTTGCTTGATGTCGAAGCCTGCATCAGTCATCGCCTTCCTGAAATAGGTAGTATTTTCGAATAACTTATCGCGTAATGTTGTTGTTTCACTCAACATATCCATAACCGCAATGGAGGCACCAACGATGGAGGGTGCCACTGAATTTGAAAACAAATAGGGCCTTGAACGCTGACGGAGCAATTCAATGATTTCCCTTCTTCCAGATGTGAACCCCCCTGATGCACCTCCCAAAGCCTTACCCAAAGTACCAGTGATGATATCTATCTTGCCCATCACGCCTCTATGTTCGTGGGTACCTCTACCTGTCTTACCCATAAACCCTGAAGCATGGCATTCATCAATCATGATTAAGGCATTATTGGTTTCGGCCAAAGCAACAATCTTATCCAATTGGGCAATTGTTCCATCCATTGAGAATACGCCATCAGTAACGATAATTCTGTTTCGGCAACTTGCGGTTGCTTTTAATTGTTCCTCCAAATCTGCCATGTCGTTGTTTTTGTATCTGAACCTTTGTGCCTTGCAAAGTCGCACACCATCGATGATGGAAGCATGGTTCAATTCATCCGATATGATGGCATCCTCTTCATTGAACAATGGTTCGAAAACCCCACCGTTTGCATCAAAGGCAGCAGCATATAATATGGTGTCTTCGGTTCCCAAGAACTTGGTAATCTTCGTTTCCAATTCCTTGTGTATATCCTGTGTTCCGCAAATAAATCGTACAGACGACATGCCATAACCATGCGTATCTATAGCTTTTTTGGCGGCTTCAGTAACTCTAGGGTGGGATGACAAACCCAAGTAGTTGTTTGCGCAAAAGTTTATTACTTCTTGCCCAGTGCTTATCTTGATGTCTGCGCCTTGTGGAGAGGTGATGATGCGTTCTGATTTATATAGGCCAGCTTCCTTTATCCCAGCCAATTCTTGCTCTAAAAATGTTTTTAAGGTATTCATATCTATAAATTTTATTGTTGCAAATTAACTAAACTATTTGATAAATTTTACCTGGCAATGATTTTACTATGCCTGCAAACTCCATCTGCAGCAAAATGCCTACAACTTTCCGTCCTGGGATATTCGATTTTATGGTCAAGGCATCTATGTCCAGCCCATCCGCAGACTCATTGATAAAGTCGTAGATAATCTTCTCATTATCAGTCAGGTCGACAAAGGGGATTTTTGGTTGAGACGACTTGTTTGGCCGCACTTCATCATTCCAACCCATACTTTCACAAAGGTCATCTGCCGTTTCCAGCAAAGCCGCGATATTGGTCTTGATCAATCTGTTGCAACCTCTCGACATCGGGTCATTTGCTCTGCCAGGAATGGCAAAAACATCATGGTTATAGTTGCTGGCAAAGGCTGCCGTGAATAATGCTCCACCTTTTTCTCCTGATTCTACCACTATCACCGCATCGCTCATGCCAGCAATGATACGGTTTCGTTGGACAAAATTCTCTCGGTCAGGATTGGTTCCGCTTGGATATTCGCTTATCAATCCGCCATTGGCAAGCATCTTGACAGCCGATGGCTTATGGGCAGATGGATATAATCTATCCAGTCCATGAGCCAATACACCTATCGTCTGCAAATTATTTTTAAGAGCTGCATTATGTGCACAGATGTCAATTCCATAAGCCATTCCACTCACAACCGTAACGCCCCGAGAAGCCAAATCGGTAATCAGTTTCATGCACACGTCCTTGCCATATGCAGTTGCTTTTCGGGTGCCTACCATACCAATGATTTTCGGGATATTCACGCTCATAGCCCCCTTGGTGAAAAGCAGCAATGGACTATCCACACACTTCCTGAAACGCTGCGGATAATCCACCTCATAATGAGCGAGGACACGGATATCATTCTTCTCGATGAACTCCAATTCCTTGTCGGCTTGTTCAAAAGTATCGTGCAATAATATCGTATCAGCCAGCACTTCACCAATGCCGGGAACCTTCTCCAGCTTCGCCCTGTTGGCATTAAATACTCCCTCCACTCCGCCACAATAGCTGATGAGATTCTTGGAAAGCTTTGGCCCAACACCGGGAATGAATGTCAAGGCCAACAGTTTCCGAAGCGATTCGTTTTTTTCCATTATAGTCTTTAAATTTCCATTTATATATTTTTCAACAATTAGATATTGATAAGTTTTTATCACAAGATAAATCAAACTGATAGCGTAACCAATCGTTTTGCTCAAATGAAAAGGCATGGTGAAAGCCTTTAGTTATCAGTCTTTCCATCGTGAAGAAATAGCGACCTGATAGGTGCGAAGGGCTCTCGAAATGAGCAATTTCTTCGTAGTGGTTTGGTGTATGTACTGATGACTTTTCATTGCTTGGTGAGGCAAAAATAAACTATTCGCATGAATGCCATTTCGCACATTGAATAATTTTATCTAATTTTGTCATCCAATAATTACACGCCAAGGATGAATAAACCCTTTACTCTCTTCTTGTTTTTCGCTGTATGGCTTGCCTTCGATGGGTTGAGTCAAACGGCTTATGTGACGGTAGAGGGAGGCGACATGGTGTCGGCAATAGATGTAGCAAAGAATGCGGTGATAAAGACCATACATGTGGGGCATAGTCCTTATGGAGTGGCTGTAAGTGCCGATGGAAGCAAGGTTTATATTACCAATTCTGGCAGCAATTCGGTGAGTGTGATAAACACTGCCGACAAGACAGTTACGGCAACCATCTGGGTGGGTTATCAGCCAGTGGGAATTGCCGTCAGCCCGGATGGGAAAAAGGTTTATGTGGCCAATGGACTCGGCAATACCATCAGTGTCATCAATGCCGCTACCAACAGCGTTTCGGCTACCATCAACGTAGATCAATATCCTTATGGACTGGTGGTGAGCCCAGATAACAAGAAGGTTTATGTCGCCAATTTCTACACCAATAAAGTCACCGTGATAGATGCCGAAAAAAACAGAATCGCCGCCAGCATTACCGTAGGAACTTATCCTTTTGGAATAGCGATTACGCCTGATGGCAGCAAGGTTTTTGTGGCGAATAACGGCAGCAATAATGTGAGCGTCATCAGCACCGTGAGCAACTCGGTGAAGGCTACTCTGGAAGTGGGTGCACGTCCCTTTGGCGTGAGCATCAGCCCTGATGGCTCGAAGGTTTTTGTGGCCAACTTTACAGACCGTACCGTGAGCGTCATCAATGCCGAAAGCAATACCGTATCGGCTACCGTTCGGGTGGGCAATGGTCCTCGTGGACTGTCGGTGAGCCCGGATGGAACAAAGGTTTTTGTGGCCAACGAAAACGACCGCACCATGAGCATCATCAGCACCGATAAAAATACCGTGACGGCTACCGTGGAGGTAGGTGCAAGCCCGGTGGCTTTTGGAAATTGCATGGGGCCATGTACGCCTCTTTTGCCTGTGATGATGACTTCGGTTTCGCAATGCAATGGCGACAGCATTTTCACCACTTTTGGCGCCGATTATCTATGGAATACCGGTGCTACCACCCAAAGCATCCTAGCCACGGTGGCTGGCAGCTATGCCGTAACCGTAACCGATGGAAATGGCTGCAAGGCCAGTGCTGCCATCGATAATGTTTCGGTCAATCATCTGCTCATCAAGCCAGAAATTACCCAAATGGGCAACTCCCTGATATCGAGCAGCATGGATAATAACAAATGGTATTTCAATGGCTCTGCAATACTTGGCGACACCAACCAAATCCTTACCGCCACCATCAATGGATGCTATCAGGTAATGATTGGCAATGCGTATGGATGCACATCCCTTTCCGACCAGGCATGCATCAATGGAAATGGCTATGTGCCCTTGGTTTCGCAAGATGGGGTGAGCATTTATCCGAACCCGAATACCGGAAGTTTCACCTTGAATTTGCAGCAACTCAGCACCAATGAAATCCAGTATCGCATCACCGACGGTTTTGGGCGAACGCTGGACGAAATGGTCATCCACAATCCGCAGCAGCTCATCCCGATAACCATCCACGAAACGCAGGGAATCTATTTCATCGAAGTGAAAGCCGGTGGCCATACCTACTTCAAGAAAATCCTCATCAACTAAAGCAAAAGCCCTCGAACGATTTGTCATCCGAGGGCTTTTTTAATTTAATGGCAGTATCCTTTATCCGCCAAAAACCACCTTGTGGGTAGCCGATGGAAAACCTGCTTCCACATCATCATAAACGCCGATGATGCGATAATCTCTCGACTCCGTTATCAGGGCAGGAACCACCGCAGGCACAGGCTGGGTGATGATGCCATGATCGTCATAAGGCGAGTGCTGAACATTGGCATAAGGCTTGCCCCAATCGGCAGTGCCCGTGATGCGACGATAGATGTTCATCGATTCCAGACCGATGAAATCGAATTTTAGACGGACATAACCGCTGAAAACAAACGCTTCCAACGTGGGGGTGTAGAACTCGAAATCGAGTGAAACGTGAGTATCGACAACTTTCATGTCGACACCACGCCCAGGGGTGTAAAGTGCGTTGGTTTTGGCCAGCGCAACAGCCTTGCGGATACCCGCATTGTTCACTTTTGAGTGAGTTTTAATGTTGGTAACGGCAGCCTCATAATTGGCTTTGGCCAGTTCCAACGCATCAAGGTCATCAATTTGAGCTTGACACAAAGCCTT
>CAIWCG010000108.1 GCA_903911135.1 uncultured Bacteroidota bacterium | reverse complement strand
GCATCACAATGGGTTGTTTCAATGGTAAGATGCTTCACTTTTAACCTAATCTATCATCATTAAATGGGTTAATGATGATATTGCCATTAACCCATTTAATGAAGTTTATATTAAAGAACATCAACAAACAAGGTTTGCAAGGCTCCATGTGGTCCTTTAGCCATCCTTAACTGATGCTGAAACCAATATCTTCTTCAGGCTATGGAATTTCTATTTTGTGCCATTTCGATGCAGATTATTGATTCTTCAAAAAAATTGAAGCTAAAAACCAATACTATAGATGAAAAATTGACTTCATTATAAGTATTATTTCTACTTTTGAAGCCGATAAAAAAATACAAGTATGAATATTTTCAATGTACGGGTTTATGGGCTTATTTTTAATGAGCATAAGGACGTTTTGGTTTCTGATGAATTCATCAATGGCATCATGATAACTAAGTTTCCTGGGGGCGGATTGGAGTTTGGCGAAGGTACCATCAATTGTGTCATCCGAGAATTCATGGAAGAACTTGGTTGGCAGGTGGCTGTAGTAGAGCACTTTTATACCACCGATTTCTTTCAGATTTCCGCTTTCAAAGACAACAAGCAGATTTTAAGCATATATTACAAGATGCGCCTGATGGATAAATCGAATGAGCTGCCAATACGGTTTTCATCCATCAAATTCAATTTCGATTCAGCTATCGAGAATGATCAGGTGTTCAGATGGTTACCCATCAATGAAGATTTAATTGACGACCTCACCTTCCCCATCGATAAAAAAGTAGCGACAATGCTAAACGAAACCATAAATCGTTTGCAATAGCGTTACCATAACCAGACCATATTTCCACTTAAATCAACCAAAATAAATCTATATTTGCACCCTCATTATGTCTAATAAAAAATCATTCGCCAAATCACAGGCTTTATTCCTTAAAGCCCAAGAACACCTTGTAGGAGGTGTCAATAGTCCCGTTCGTGCCTTCAAAAGTGTTGGTGGCACTCCCCTATTCTTCGATAGAGGTCAAGGGGCGTATGTCTTCGATGCCGATGACAATCGCTATATAGATTATGTGGGCTCTTGGGGTCCATTGATTCTTGGCCATGCCCACCCAAAAGTAATCGGTGATGTCACTAAAACATTGAACAAGGGAGCCAGTTTTGGCGCACCATGCCATCTGGAAATAGAACTTGCCGAAATGGTCAAGCAAGCATTCCCAAGCATGGATCTTGTTCGTTTCGTCAGTTCAGGAACAGAAGCTGTTATGGGGGCCATTCGTGTGGCAAGAGGCTATACTCAAAGAAATAAGATACTTAAATTCACCGGTTGTTATCATGGCCACACCGACTCCATGCTGGTTCAGGGTGGTTCAGGCATCATGACTCTTGGAATTCCCGGCAGTAAAGGTGTTCCTGATAGCTTCGTTAAGGATACTTTGGTAGCTCCTTATAATGATGTGGAAGCAGTAAGAAGCATTTTTAATGAATTCGGAAATGAAATTGCTGCCATAATAGTGGAACCAATTGTTGGTAACATGGGCTGCGTACTTCCAGAAAACAATTTCTTACAGGAACTTAGAAACATCACCACCCAATATAATTCTTTATTGATATTTGATGAAGTGATGAC
Source organism: uncultured Bacteroidota bacterium (assembly GCA_903911135.1). Classification (GTDB taxonomy): domain Bacteria; phylum Bacteroidota; class Bacteroidia; order AKYH767-A; family JABDAW01; genus JABDAW01. The sequence goes on along the minus strand of CAIWCG010000108.1, from coordinate 16,887 downwards.
AGGTTTCCGCAGTTGTTTTGGTGGTGTACAAAAGGATTTTGGAATTACCCCAGACATTACCACTTTAGGTAAGGTAATAGGTGGTGGAATGCCCGTTGGTGCTTATGGTGGCAGGAAAGATATCATGTCAATGGTCGCTCCGTTAGGACCTGTATATCAAGCTGGCACATTATCAGGCAATCCGGTAGCAATGCAAGCAGGCATCAGCACATTAACAGAACTAATGAAACCGGATTTCTATACCAATTTATTGGATAATGCAACCCAATTGGAAGATGGCATAAAAGCTATCGTGGCAGATAAAGGTTTTACCGTAAACAGATACGGCTCCATGATAACTTTGTTCTTCACAAAAACGCATGTAAAGGATTATGACACTGCCATTACTAGCGATACGGAGGCTTTTGCAAAGTTCTTTTGGAATATGATTGAAAATGGCATTTATATTCCGCCAAGTCAATATGAAAGCTGGTTTCTCTCTGGAGCACTCACAAAAGAAGACATTAAAACCACATTAGCCGCCATTAACGAATCCATCAACAACAATTAATAAATCATGAATGATACTTTTTTAAGAGCCTGTCGAAATGAAACGACAGAATATACTCCCATCTGGATCATGCGACAAGCAGGTCGCTACCAACCTGAATATCGAAAGATAAGGGAAAAATATTCCTTGGTAGAAATTTGCAAACATCCTGAAGTTTGCGCAGAAGTTACGCTACTGCCAGTACAACAATTAAAGGTGGATGCAGCAATCATATTCTCCGATATTATGGTTCCATTGGATGGCATGGGGATTTCTTTTGAGATCAAGGAAAACATTGGCCCGGTCATTCAGAATCCCATCAAATCCATTAAAGACATTGACAGGATTCATGACTTCGATGCCAACATAATCAACTATACGGGCACTGCCATCAGCATGTTAAGAAGAGAACTTACTGTTCCTTTGATAGGTTTTAGTGGAGCACCCTTTACATTAGCAAGTTATCTTATAGAGGGCGGCCCATCGAAGAACTTTATCAAAACAAAGACCATGATGTATTCCAATCCCGACGATTGGCATCTGTTGATGAATAAACTGGCCAATGGCATGTTTGAATATCTCAAATACCAAGTAGAAGCAGGCGCACAAGCCTTGCAAGTTTTCGATAGCTGGGTAGGAAATCTGACACCTGATGATTATACTACCTATATCTTGCCCCACATGAAAGCGTTATTCATCCAATTAAAAACCTTGAATGTACCAGTCATTCACTTTGGTTTCAATGCTTCTCATTTATTGGAATTGATTCAACAGGCAGGTGGCGATGTTATCGGAATTGATTGGAAAACTGATATTAAAGAGGCACGAGAAAGACTTAATGATAGCAGTCGGGTTATAAAATCCACAAAGGAACATACCTATACACATAAACTATTTTCAATGACTGAACAGGAATACACGAAAACCTTTCCAATACTTCAAGGCAATCTTGATCCTGTAGTCTTATTTGCTCCACAAAACATCATTGAAGAAAAAACTAAAAAGATTCTTGATTCTATTCCTCAACAAGGGCATATCTTTAACCTAGGACATGGTATTCTTCCTAATACAGATGTAGCAAAAGTTCAGGATTTGGTGGAGTTTGTGCATCAATACAAAAGGAATTAAAGGAGTCATTCCCTTACTTTCATCAATTCACATCGTCATCTTTTTATGGCAGCATCAAAAAAAGGAATGCTATCATAAAAAGAAAACATTTTAAGCTTTATCAATCTTAATGGAAGTCATGGTGAGTGAACCGGCAACAGCTTTGTCATTAAATAAGGCAATCTTTTCATTATTTTCTTTCAAGGCCAAGATATATAACAATGGCAAAAAGTGTTCAGGTGTAGGAATAGCCAATTTAAATGCATTGCCTTGAATGGTATAATTTATCAATGATTGATGATCCCCTTCAACGATAAACTTCTTCATTTTCTCACTTGCTTCCTTTGCCCAATCAAAAGCAAAATCAGCCGTATTCAATTGTTCCCAAGCTAACAAGCCAAGGTTATGAACCATGTTTCCACTGCCTATAATCAAGATACCCTTGTTTCTCAATGAACTTAATTCCTTGGCTAAATCATAATGATATTGTGGGCCTTGATTATAATCCAAACTAAGCTGTATGACAGGGATATCAGCATTGGGATACAATCTGCTGATGACACTCCAGGCGCCATGGTCAAGTCCCCATTTATCATCTAAACCTACGGAAGTTTTCTTTATCACCGTCTTAGTTTCCAGGGCCAATTCAGGGCTACCGGGAGCAGGATATTGAACATCGAACAAGGTTTGAGGAAATCCACCGAAATCATGGATTGTTTTTGGCTTGTCCATTGCAGTTACAAATGTCCCTCGTGTTTCCCAATGTGCCGAAATGCAAAGGATTGCATTAGGCTTTGGCAAGGTCTTGCCGATTGTTCGCCAACCGGCAACGAATTCGTTTTCTTCAATGGCATTCATGGGGCTTCCATGACCAAGAAACAACACCGGCATCCTTTCGGAATGGCCAAATGGTTCTGTAATTTTATTTAATGCATTTAATTTCATTGCTATACCTGTTAATGACAGTAAACCTATTGATTTAATAAAGTCTTTACGTTCCATGTTTATCTATGGCGATAATCAAATTTGTAAACAAAGGCCAAATTAAATACTTAACCGTTATCTTCTTTAATCAACTTTAATCCTTTTGTCCAACGAACCAACTGCTTAAGCATAGTTTCAGCAGCCTTAATGGAAATTTCATTCGCAATAAATTCATCCTTCTCATTAATGTTATGTTGAAAGAAAGGAAAATTAACGGATTCAGCCAATGGAACCATTCTGAATGTAGAAAGGTCTGCTTTCAAACTGTTTGAGGCCCTTGTACCGGCAGATACTCCGCCATAACTGACAATTCCTGCTGCTTTGTAACCCCATTCGTGGGCAAGATATTCAAGAGCATTTCTCAAGGGTGCAGGATAATTGTAATCATATTCGGCAGTAACGAAAATAAATGCATCCGCTTCCTCAATTTTGGTACTCCAATTCTTGGTATGGTCATGCTGATATTTCTTCAGCAATGGATGAAAAGGCTCATCCATCATTGGAAGATTCAATGCCCCCAAATCAATGACTTCCACATCGAAATTATTCGTTTGTTTAGCTATATCGGCTATCCAATTGGCTATTAATGGTCCCTTTCTTCCAGGTCTTGCGGTTGAGGAGATTACTTTAAGTTTATACATATCGTTTGATTATTTATTTTATTGCCAGACATATTGAATGCATTCTGATGCTGCAAAATTACTCTTTTATCTGTCTAATGTTTATCCATATACCCCCAAAAAGGCATGAAAACGTTACAACAGGGCATGAAAACGTTACAACAGGGCTACAACATTGACTTCATTAGCATGGATATTATTAAATTTGCGACCCAATGAGCAACACAACATCCAACAATAAAAGAGGTATCATTCTAATGAACCTTGGTTCACCGGATTCCACCGCCGTGAAAGATGTGCGGAAATATCTTATGCAGTTTCTTATGGACGGAAGGGTGATAGATATTCCTTATTTGCCCAGACTTTTATTGGTAGGTGGCATCATCGTTCCTTTTCGTGCTCCAAAATCTGCCGAAGCGTATCGTGAAATTTGGACAAAGGACGGTTCGCCATTGATAAACTTGACTAAAGAACTTAGAAATGACCTACAAAAACTCGTAGATGAGCCTATCGAAATAGCGATGAGATATGGCAAACCCGAGATGGATACCGCGTATCAGAATCTCCTCGATAAAGTGGATGATTTACAAGAGGTAATCGCCATTCCGATGTATCCCCATTATGCAATGTCCTCTTACGAAACCGCTGTGGAACATGCCAAAGAAGTGCATAGAAAGAAAGGTTATAAGTTCAAGCTTACCTTCATAAAACCATACTATAACGATCCTGATTATATCCATGCATTGGCCGAAAGCATCAAGCCATATCTTCAGCACGACTATGATCACATCCTGTTCAGTTATCATGGCTTGCCGGAGCGTCATATTACCAAGGGAGATGTAACGGGAACGCATTGTTTGAAGGTGGACAACTGCTGTGAAGTGGCTTCCATAGCGAATCAGCATTGCTACCGCCAACAAGGCATCACAACGATGAAAATGGTGGCCAAAAAGCTGGGCATTCCTGATGAAAAATACAGTTTTTCCTTCCAATCCAGACTTGGAAGGGAGGAATGGCTGAAACCCTACACCGACTTTCGCTTTCAGGAGATGCCCAAGGAAGGAAAAAAGAAGCTTTTGGTGGTCTGTCCGGCCTTCGTGAGCGATTGTTTGGAAACATTGGAAGAAATAGGCATGCGTGGCAAGGAAACTTTCATGCAAGCCGGAGGAGAATCCTTCACCTTCATACCCTGCCTGAACAGCCATCCGCTTTGGGTGAGCGCACTGGCCAAATGGATCAAGGAAATGACACCAAACAATTTATAATCCATAACTTATAATTTATAATTCCTCCACATGTATTTCTATATAAAAGCCCTCCACATCATCTTCATCGTCACCTGGTTCAGTGGCATGTTTTATATCGTGAGGCTCTTCATTTATAATGCCGAAGCGGGCGACAAACCACCCATGGAACGCGACATTTTGCGCCAGCAATTCACCATCATGATAAAAAGATTATGGCTCGGCATCACCATCCCATCCGCCATCCTCACGCTCCTCTTTGGCCCATGGATATTATACATGATGGGCGCCATCCCCACCTATATGTGGATAAAATTAGCCTTCGTTTTGGGGCTCTATCTCTACAATTTCTCGCTGCACCACATCTATCGCCAGCAAATGAAAGGCATCTTCATCTACACCAGCCAACAATTGAGGATATGGAACGAAGTGGCCACCATCTTCCTGTTCGCCATCGTCATGCTCATCACCGTGAAGCAGAGCATGAGCTTCGTATGGGGCCTCATCGGGCTGATTTCATTGGTAATCCTGCTCATGACAGCCATCAGGATATACAAGGCAATGAGATCAAGATAAATAATTCCATTTTTCATCCTGCTATTGCACCGCCGCCAAAGCGGAACGGTATCATAGCGGGATTATGACTCATCAACAACTTTTTCCATCATCCTTATCTTTTCGGTGGAGTCATTATAAAAGAAAAAGCAACAGGTATCGATAGGTTTCTTTACAGCAATGTTCCATAAGATTTCCTTTTCCTCTTCGGGAGTGATGATTTTACTTTCGGCATAAAACCGAACGACCCTTTCTATGGTGGAAACGCAGAATTTAAGCTCGTATTCGGCATAGTTGTCCGATTGATTCTTTATTTGATTGACATAATCATTATTTTCCATCCTATCTTTTATCATGGTGCAGTGTGGAGCAAGGATTTCTTCCGTCCGTTCAGAGATGAAGGGTTGATTTTCCTCATTGAACACTACCTTCGAAAACTCGTTTTTCATCTCCTCCACAGCCTTATAAAACGGTTTGAAGTCATTCGTCATTTCCATGCGAACCAAGCGAAGCTGCTCGTAAGTCAAGCTGTTCAGTTCCGGAATGATGAAGAGCGATTTCGACAAGATGACATGATAATGTGCCAACAAGGCTTCATTTGACAAAATAATGTATTCATCAAAAAACTGAATGATATCGTCATCAAGAAAGGTTTCTATCAATTGCTCCACGATGGATTTCGCTTTCGCATACAAGGCAGGATCATGAATGATTATGTTCAGAATTTTATCTTTATAAAACCGAATCAAGGGCATCTTGAAATCCTCTTCAAGTATTTTTCCATCCCGTTCGGCAGTTTGAACCTTCAAATTTTGAAGGCTATGTTCCAATTGATTCATGTAAACGATCTGCAGGTGGTCCTTGTATTTGAATTTCTGCAAATCCTTGAGCTCATGATACATGGTTTCACCTTCCGTCAAAAGGGTATCCTTATTTTCAAGCGTAGAATCCTTTATCGTATCGAGATAATAGGCCATCACGCTCTTCAAGGTCATCTTCTCGAAATTGCAATAGAACACCAAATCCTTGAAATTGTAATTGATGACATAAACCTTCTCTGCAATGATCAACGCGGTTTTCACCATCACCAATTCATCATTAGGAAAGAATTCCGAATCTTCCTTATTGATAATGATTAGTTCCATATCTGTTTGTAGATATTAATGCATGCTTTAGATTACTGATGAATAAATTCCTTTTGAACGAGTATCTTATCCTTTCACATCAAATGGCACCGACAAGGCACTGATATAAGTGTCGCCATTTTTTGAATAAGAATAAATGGTATAATCCATGGCAGGAGTAAGGGTCTTGAAAGTTACTACTCTACCTTTTGCATCAATGGAAAGCAGGAAAAACTGATAGGCATAGGCCGCAATGATTTTTAATTGGCCATCCACTACAGTAACCACTGCCTCTGGGGTTACAGGTAAGGTTATCGGAGCCTTGGATATGGCAACGAAAAATGTAATTTTTGGAGACTCAAAAGGGTTTGGATTGATGATTTTTGCTTCCACAGTGCCAGTACCAATGTTTTTTGCAGTAATTACAGGCTGTACAGGTTTTCCTTTTTTTGTAGTACCTAATTTTTGAGGAGTCAAATGCGATTGCTCGATGTTTGTAGCCGCCTGTTCGCGAGTGGCAGCATTGATAGGCAAGTTGGCAATCACCTGCACTTGCAATGCATAGCTTTTCATGATGACTTTTGCCGCATCCATGGCATCCTTGATCGCCTTTTTATTGCCTTTTGTAGGCGCCAGCGTCCATACGTTTATGGCCGTTTGTATGGCAGTTGCAGCACTCGTCATGGTGGTATAGAAGGCGGTCAATATTGCCGGATTGGCAAATAAAGTAGCTGCCGAGCCAGCAGCAACGCTATCTAAAACATATTGCTTTAATGTAAGTGCTCTGTTTATAACCATAAAAACGGTTATTTTAACCAATACTAATCTTAATAGTCCCATTTTATTGTTTTTTTAGTTTATATTTTGATTTAATTTTTCGAATTGGAGAACCTGCTGTGATAGTCAAAAAGGCATTACGACCATAAAAAATGTTTTCACGACCGTAATTAAAGTTTTCACGACCGTAAATAAAGTTTTCACGATCGTAATTAAAGTTTTCACGACCGTAATTAAAGTTTTCACGACCGTAATTAAAGTTTTCACGACCATAATTAAAGTTTTCACGACCATAATTAAAGTTTTCACGACCATAATTAAAGTTTTTATGGTTAAACGAATTATTTTCACGTTGCAACAGATTAGTCATAAGTTCATTTTGGCTGATGAAAGCTAATGAATCCTCTCCCATTTGGTTCCTTGTTGGCGCTATATGATTGTTATAAAACATTTTCTTTGTTTAACACGGCAAAAATACGTCCGCCAAGTCCCAGCACCAAATAAATTTCACAAGAGGTATGTTTCCCGTATTAAAAAGCCATTATTTCATTTTTATTTTTTTGATGATTTTGGCTTTTATGATGCGAATTTTTCTTATTTTCATGCCAATACCAACTTTATAAAGCTTCATATCCTTACGAAAACGAATGCCTTCATCGCGTGAAGTCTCAAAAAAGAAACCATTTTTAAGAACAATTTCGCAATTATGTAGCCTTGTATGCGATGCATGATAATGATGGTTATGCGCCAGGTCCTTTCTATATCTTCCATAATGGTTTCCGGGCATTTTTCTACAACTTTTGCCAAGAGATTTTGAATCAAGTATCACATCGCCGTTTTGCATGTGATAAAAAGTATAACTTCCCTCTCCGGTGATATACATGATGTCGTGAAACAGGAGCTTTATGTATATTTCCTTCACCTTTATCCTTACATATCCTACATCATATTTTGCAAACGAAATGCGCTTGCCGAAAATCCATTTCAGCGGCAGCAAAACAGGCAACAATTTCTTGATTATCTTGGACATAAAGGTTTTTAATTCATGATGTAAAGATAAAATGTTTTGTGGAGAGCAGAAATTGCCATGCATTCATGGATATTATTATTTCTATATTTGCAACGATATGCAACGATGCAAATAAATTACCAAAAAAATATTTTATAATGAAGGCATTCCTATATATAATGGCATTGATTGTTGTCTTGAACTCATGCAATAGAGCCAAGCAAACAGCAAAAGATACGATAAATAAATCGGGCGAGGTAGTAGGCAAAGGTTCTTCCGAATTTTTAAGCGGAGTAAAGGAAGGAATAGATAAAACCTTTCAGTGTGAGTTGAAGTTATCGGAGAATTTATCAGCCAAAGGAATAAAAACAGGCAAATTTTCCATCGGAAATTCTAATGGTGCGGAGAATAATCTGCTGACTGCGTATATTATATTTGATAAGGATTTCAAACAAAAGATTCACGTTTCAGTTCTTGACAAAAATGGAAAGGAATATGGCAGAAGTGCTCTTGATATAGAAGGTAAAAAGGACGATGCAAAGTATTTTGATTTCACTTTTGACAACAGAACGAACATTGAAAGCAAAAGCACCTTTAATTTTGATTGAACATTGATGAATTTACCAGTCATTTTTATATGATAGCATGCCTTGTTGGGGCTGCTGCAATATAAGGATGAAGATTATGAGTTATAAAGTATGAGTTATGAGTCGAATGCATAAACTCATAACTGTTTTCGTATCTTTGCAAGGAATAAAAAGAAAAAGATTATGAGACAAGTGTTGTTATATCATGGCGAAGATGGATATTGGGTAGCAGAATGCCCGAGTTTACCCGGCTGCATATCGCAGGGCAAAACAAAAAAGGAGACTTTGAACAATATCAAGGAAGCGATAGATTTATATATCGAAGTATTGAAAGAAGATCATCTTCCAGTGCCCAAAGAACGGTTTGATTCTTTGCTGGTAGCGGTATGACCTTGCCTGCAATTTCAGGAAAGCAATGCGTTAGGGTATTGGAAAGTGCTGGCTTTACGCTGTTACGACAAAAGGGAAGCCATATCGTATTGAGAAAATCGGAACCGTTCCATCAATTGGTAGTGCCCGAACACAAAGAACTTGATAGAGGAACCTTGCGGGCCATCATCAGACAAAGCGGTTTAAGCATAGAGGAGTTTTTAAAAATATTGAGTAAAACCAAATAGGTTTTATAACCTCATCCTTATATGATAGCATGCCTTGTTGGGGCTGCTGCAATATGAGGATGAAGATTATTGGTCTAAATAGCCTTGGAAAAGGTTGGCTTGTCGGAATCTGCCTTGTTTCGCTGCAGGTGCAGGTCGAAAGCGCTGCAGATATTGCGTATGAAATGAAGGCCAAGCTCGGTAACGGTGAGGCCATTGTTATCCCAGTTTATAAAACCATCCGCTTCGAGTTTTTTCAGTTCAGGAAAGGAATATTGTTCTAGCATCGGCCTATTGTTTTCCTTGAAAATGGTCTTGCCTGTGCAGCTCACATCCAGAATATATTGACGAAAGTCGACATCTTCATCATTTAGGAAATATCCTTTGTTCACCGCGAGACGATGGCCATTCACAGCTCGGTAATAATCATGAATGTTCTTGTTGTTTTGAGCAAAAGAGATGCCGGTATCACTGATGCTGGACACGCCAAGACCCAACAGCAGCGCGCTTCGTTGCGTTGTGTAGCCCATAAAGTTGCGATGAATCCAACCTTCTTGCCTTGCCTTGAAAAGATCATCGTGCGGCAAGGAGAAATGATCCATGCCGATGTCGTGATAGCCATTTTCAGCGAAGAGTTTCTTGCCCATTCTGTATAACTGCATCTTTTCTTCGGTGGTAGGCAAATCATTTTCGTCGAAAAGCCTTTGCCCACGGCTAGTCCAGGGCACATGGGCATAACTGTAGAACGCCACTCGGTCAGGACGCAAGGTTATGGCCTCATTGATGGTCTTTTCCAATCCGGCAACGGTCTGTTTGGGCAGCCCATATACCAAATCGAAATTGACGGAATGATAACCTATCTCGCGAGCAGTTTCCGTAACACGAATGACATTCTCAAAAGGCTGAATCCGGTTGATTATCCGTTGCACTTCGGCATCATTGTCCTGAACGCCATAGCTCACCCGCCTGAAACCAAGAGAATAAAGGGTTTCGAGGTGCTGTTTGGTGGTATTGTTTGGATGTCCCTCCAAACCAAACTCATGATTGGGATGGATGATGGAGGTATCGAAAATGGCACTCAACAAACGGTCCAGATTGGCAGGAGAAAAGAAAGTGGGAGTACCTCCACCAAGATGAAGCTCACGGATGACGGGCTTTTCAACCATCAACTCCCTGTAGATATTCCACTCATTGAGGATAGCGGTGATGTATTCGTCCTCAACGCTATGGTTAGTGGTTATTTTCTTGTTGCATCCGCAAAAAGTACACATCGATTCGCAGAAAGGAAGATGCAGATAGAGGCTTATTCCATCTTTAGCATTAAAAAGATTGAACTGTTTTTTGAAGGTTTCATGCCATGTTGGCACATCTATGCCGTCTTGCCATATAGGAACGGTGGGATAGCTGGTATAACGGGGAATAGCCACGTTATATTTATTGAGAAGTTCTATTGGAATGGACATGATTGTAATTTTGTGGCAAATTTAAGGATAAATATGTTCATGCCATACCCAACAAGGAAGATACCCTGGTCGATTATGGCAAATTACATCAATGATTCATAGTTATTTTTAATGAACATGATGCCTTGTTCCTGCGTCAGATAAGAGAAGTTGCGGTATCGGTCGTGTACATCTATGATTTCCTTGATGGCCTCCGAAACAAGGGTCTTGTTTTCCCATGTCTTCAAGTCTTCCATCACTATTTCGAGGCATCCTTTCTTGTATGCAATCTGTCCAAGAACGTGAACCAATGTATTGCTCACCCTTGCAGTTCCATCATGCTGCAGTTCCTTCAGAAGGGGAAGGATATCCTGTGGATATTTGCGCCCACGAAGCTCTATTCCATGGCATATTTCTCTACGAATTTCCTTATCGCAGTGATTAAGGTATTTTCTTGCCCAAGCAAGCGTGGGAACGGGATTTACCTCGCTCATTTTCTTGATGGAACCGATAACGGCATTGCGTGGAGCATGGTGTTGGTCGAACAGCCCTTCATCAAGATACTTTTGAACGATGTCAAAATCCTTCTTTCCTATTTCACCGGCTGCATTGATGACAGTTTGTCTTACTTTATATTCGGCATGTATAAAAAGTCTATCAAGCAAATCCATAACCTTTGATTGAAGGCCTTTATTTGCAAAATAGATCCTTCCAATGGCAATATATGCAGTCTTTCTGATATAAGTATCGTCATCGCTAAAATAATCAAGTGTTTTATCATGACTATCTTGCTTCAATTCATTGAGAATAGCTTCAGTTATTTCGGAAACCAATTGTTCCCTTGCCTGTTTTGGTAAATCGTAGAACGCCATGAATGCAAATCTATATAATCAGTTATTCATTTCATTAAAAAAAGCATAGCCACACCATTCAAACGAATTAAAATAGATGATCTATTAATCGAAATAAATGTTGTTTTGAATGTTATCGAGAATTAAAACAATGTAATCTTAAGAATTATATCCACTACCTTCTTGCAAACCTTTCTTATAGGCATCCAAGGCTCTTTTCCTGGCAAATTGATGATCTACCATGGGCTCAGGATAGTTTCCATCATCGAATTCTGGAATCCATTTCCTGACATATTTCAAATCCTTGTCAAATTTTTTTAATTGCTCCGAAGGATTGAATACCCGAAAATATGGGGCTGCATCGCAACCTGTTCCTGCTGCCCATTGCCAATTCCCATTGTTTGCCGACAGGTCATAATCAAGCAGTTTTGCGGCAAAATATGCTTCCCCCCACCTCCAATCAATCAAAAGATGCTTGCATAAAAAACTCGCCACAACCATGCGTACCCTATTATGCATGAAGCCTGCATTGTTAAGCTGCCGCATACCCGCATCAACCAAGGGATAACCAGTGGTTCCATTGCACCAACGATCAAACTCACGTTCATTGTTTCGCCATTTGATAAAATCATATTGTTGTTTGAAATTATTGTTTACAACACGAGGAAAATGATATAGAATTTGCATAAAAAACTCCCGCCATATCAGCTCATTCAGGTAAACAGCATCTTCAATTTTTAATTGAGCAATCAACTTCCTTATGCTAATTGTTCCGAAGCGAAGATGAGGACCCACCAGAGTAGTAGTTTCAATAGGAAACTCCCGTTTATGTGTATAATCCATTACCCTTTCAAGATTTAATTGTGGCACTTTAACACCTGATCTTCCAAAACCAATATCATGAAGTGTAGGCATTGTAAAACTACATGGATAAAGATTCTTGAAGTGAGCTTCATGGTTATTCAACATGGCATTTCTGTCGAATTTCTTCAGCCATTTATTCTTGTACGGAGTATAAACAGTATAAGGTTTTCCATCATCCTTTTGAACTTCATTTTCCTCGAATATAACTTGATCCTTAAAGGTATGAAACGGAATCCCTTTCTCATCCAAAAAAGTCCTAATCATGTTATCTCTTTCCATTGCATATGGCTCATAATCCTTATTGGCAAATACTTCCACCACTTCATATTCAGCAGTAATTTTCTCCCAAGCAGACATAGGCGTTCCATATATACACAACAATGAACTTCCCTTTTCATTAAGACTCCGGTCCATTGAATTCAAAGTATCATGAATGAATGTTACCCTAGCATCATCCTTTGGAAGATTTTTCAATATATCTTCATCAAATATGAACAGCATTAATACCCGATTACCTCTATTCAAAGCATGGACAAGCGCTGTATTGTCATCCAATCGCAGGTCTCTTCTTATCCACACAATAGATATCTTATCAGACATGATTTTAGCTTCTAATAATGAATAATAACCAATTTACAAAGCTTATCAATTGATGTTTTCCCACCAGTTTTCGAATGAGTTTTCTCCAACAAGGTTTACAGGTTCTCCGATCATTGGTGTCAATAAGCGCACATCCATTTCCCTGCTGCAGATAAAAGCCCTCTTGATGGGTTCATCCCAATCATGTATGCTCAACGAAAACTTGCCCCAATGAAGTGCCAACAGATTAGACGACTTCAAATCGATGGAGGCCTGAACAGTTTCTTCCGGCATCATGTGAATATACTTCCAACTGCTGTTATACTGTCCGCATTCCAGTATTGCAAAATCAAAAGGTCCATATATATCGCCTATTGTTTTAAAATGAGTATCGTAGCCAGAATCACCGCCAATGAAGACTTTCATCGTTGGAGTCTTCAGTACAAACGACATCCATAAGGATTGGTTTCTTTTGAACTTTCTACCGGAAAAATGCCTACCAGGTGTGGTATTGACAGTAAAACCCTCATCAAGAATCAACTCCTCGTTCCAATCCTTTTCTTCAATCAAGCAATCTATCCCCCAGTGGTTCAAATGTTCCTTTACACCCAAGCCACATATCACCTTGCCTATCTTTGGTTTAAGTTTCTTCATTGTTTTAAAATCAAGATGGTCGTAATGATCATGAGTGATGAAGAGATAATCGATATCCGGCATATCTTCGGCAGAATAGATGTCAGTACCCAAGAAACTCCTGGTCGTGAAGCTCACGGGAGATGCGCTGCCGCTTAGAACCGGGTCAACTAAAATCCGCTTGCCATCTAGCTGCATGAAATAGGAAGAATGCCCGAACCAAACCAACATGTTCCTTTCCTTTGTCAAGGTCTTGAGATCGGTCTTCACTGAAGGAATCCTATGCTTTGGCTTTACTCGTTTGCTCTTCTCGAAAAAGAATTTCTTCATCACGGACAAATAGGTATCTTCTTCATTTATATCAGGGGTATGGTTTAAGTTCTGAAACTTGCCATCCCTATAATTCGGCGACTGCCTGATGTATTCCATTTGCTTGCCCGTAGGGGTTTTACCAAACACTGGCTGTTGCATGAAAACATATAAGCAGAGGAACAAAAACGTTATTATTATTAAAGCTATCATATCACTATTTTAATTTACCATAAGAAGTATAAATCATTCCCATTGGCTTTTTATCTACCTCGCAAATAAAATAAACAGAAACCAAATCAAGGGATAGGATACGATGCCTTTCCTATGATGAATTTCCCCGTTAAACTTTAAAGGTCTCCCCTTCGTCTGGTATCTCTATGTGAAAGAAACCTGCTTCGGTTAGATATTTCTTATAATCCTTTTGAACATCATATTCGCCATGCACCAAAAATATTTTCTTAAGTAAGCTCTTCTCCTGGCACGACAAGAATTCAATCATCTCCTTATAATCGCCATGAGAGCTGTAGGAATTGATTTTTTCGATACTCGCATTTACCGGATATTCCTTACCGTAGATGGTCACCAACTTTTCGCCTTCTATCAGTCTTCTGCCTAAAGTATTAGGAGGACAGTAGCCCACTATCAGAACCGTGTTGGCTGCATCAGGCAAATTATTCTTGAGATGGTGCTTTATGCGTCCCGCTTCCATCATGCCTGATGCAGAGATGATGATGCATGGTTCTTTGGAATCATTGAGCGCGATGGAATCCTTCACATCCTGAATATAAAACAAGTCATTGAAACCAAACGGATCGGGGTCCTTTATCATGTATTTGATGATGTCGGCATTGAAACATTCGGGGTGTTTTCGCATGATGTTCGTGGCGTTGGTAGAAAGGGGACTGTCCACAAACACCTTGATGGGCGGCAGTTTCCCCTTGTTCTTCAACCTGTTCAAAGCATAAACGATTTCTTGTGTTCTGCCCAGACTGAAAGCGGGAATGATGAGTTTACCCTTACGCTCCACGCAGGTGGAATGCACAATCTCGCACAACCGCTTTTCGGCAGCTTCCGACTGTTCATGTAGGCGGTTGCCGTAGGTGGATTCGGTGATGAGGATATCGGCTTGAGGAAATGGCGTAGGCGCCTTGAGTATCTTGTCGTTCGGTCTGCCAATATCGCCGGTGTAGGTAATCCTCTTCGTATGGTTGCCCTCCTTTATCTTGAGGTTTATGGAGGCCGCCCCCAGAATATGGCCAATATCTATATAAGTCAGCTCGATGTCGTCATCAATCATGAAAGGCTTGTTGTAGGGCACGGCTTCAAACTGTGCAAGACTCGCAAGTACATCGTCAATATCATACAGCGGCTCTATCAGCTCCATACCCTTCTTCTCCCTCTTCTTGTTGAGATATCTAAGATCGTTTTCATGGATGTGTGCACTGTCGGCGAGCATGATGGTGCACAAATCCAAGGTAGGTGGGGTGCAGTAAATCTTTCCCGTATAGCCCTGTTTTACCAACGTTGGGATGTTGCCCGAATGGTCGATGTGAGCATGCGACAGTATCATGTAGTCTATCGTAGTCGGGTCGAAACCCAAATGACGGTTCAGGGTGTCGTTGTCCGATCCTTTGTTCTGAAACAGTCCGCAGTCGAGCAGTATTCTTTTGCCTTTGGCGGTGGTGATGATATGTTTGCTGCCGGTAACATTTCTGGCAGCACCTACGAATTGTATTTCCATACGCTTATCCTTTTATTTCAACTATTTGATGATGCAAAAATACTCTTAATGTTTGGAATGACGATTTAGTCTCTCCAGGCGACGGCCTTACATTATTATTCCACACATTAAATTCTTCCGTCATATAAGACTCTCAAACATTTCACAAAATATAAGTTACATCCTTTGCATTTTTGTTTAAGAATCCCCCCTTCTACTCCAAACGTTAGCCGCCTAAGGCAGCAATTCCAAATGGATGTCCACCGTAAGCGGCATACCTTCCACTATGGATACCTCCACCTCTTCGGTGCTATGGTCGAGGGCTTCGCCTTCATAAGCCACCACATTTTTCACCAGCGTCTCGATGACGATGGAGCCCGACATGTCCACATTATATTCCTTGCCCGTCTTCAAACATTTTACTATGCCGGCCAAAGGCAGCTCCGTAGTTTTCTCAAGCAATTTAATGGTGACCAAGGTTTTCTCCCCTTCCGAATAATACTTCAGTCCCCAATCCTTGCTGTTCGACCGCATGTTTTCAGCATTTCCCATGTCATAATACCCTTCCACCTCATTATAATAATTGAGTCCCCAGGTTTTCATGAAAGGGAAAGCCGCCCGCACATCAGCAGCAGCCGTATTCGATTCGGTCTTGGCATTGCTGAACGCCAATTCCTTGGTGTTGAAATCCGCCAGGCGGGATGTGAACATGCCCAATGTAAGGATAGGCATAGGCGTGCCTCCTGCCGCAATGCGGTTGGCTTCGCCAGTTTTTATTGCCAACCCCACCGCTTTTATCTTCAAATCGGTGTCTATATCCGGCTGCTTTTCATCCACCAGACCATAGCCCACCAAGCAAGAGTTGGACAGCAAGCCCAGCTCTATTTGTATATGCAGGAGTTTCACAAAACAGTTTATGGCCTTCTTTATGGTCACTCGCGAAGGCGCAAGGATTTCGTTCTTCGCCTGCCTCACCGACATCTTGGCGTTGGCAGTATTCTTCAACGCAATGAAGGCAGCGCCCTGAATGGTGCATCCATCTTGTGTTCGAACGCTTAGCGGCATGCCACCCGCAGGAGGCGTGGCAATCTTTTCCATGCCTTTCAATATCAAGGCGATGATTGATTTGTGAGAATTTGCAAGGTAACGGTTAATGGAGATTGGTGGCATTTTATTTTGTTATTGGTTAATAAAAAGTGGTTATAAAAAATATTTGATATTTTCGTGGCTGCAAATATACACATATCTCAATACATATTTTTTTATTATTTTCAACTTTATAGCTAATTTAAGCAAATTTTAATAAAATTCTTCATTTAATTTATCATGCTTTTTGGTAGTATTATTTTTATTT
>CAIWCG010000107.1 GCA_903911135.1 uncultured Bacteroidota bacterium | reverse complement strand
CTTTCATACGATAGATATATACACCACGGCCTATGGGTGAATTGTAATCGTCCTTTCCATCCCATGCTATGCCTGTTGAACGGTAGCCTTCGGTATGCATGTCGGTGTTGATGGTCTTGATGAGTTTGCCCGAAACGGTGTATATCTGGATGAGGACATTCAGGTTTTCACAAGAGCAGTTATGCTCGAAGAAAAACTCGGTATGGGTGGTAAACGGATTGGGATAATTCAACACGTGGTCGAGTTGGAAGTTGGTGGATTCCTCCACCACAAATTCAACATATGCAGTGGACGAATTGTTATACACATCCCATACCTTGAAGGTGATGGAATGCCTGCCATTGGAGAGTTTGGTGAGTGGGAAGAAGACCGTTCCGCTTTGATAATTGTCCAAATCGGCCTGGTAATAATCATTCAAAACATAAATCTTTTCGTTGTCATTGTCAAGTTGTGCAGTGATATCATGTCCTATTCCATTTCCTACGGTGTTGATGCCGCTCGAATCCTTCAATACCGCATAGATGATTGGATTGGCATCGGTAGCGCCACCAAAGATGAACTTGCTGTCGTTCATATACAGTTTTACTGTTGGCCCTACGGTATCCTTTTTAGAATTCTTGTCATACCCGCCAATGAAGATGTTTTTGTTGTATCCGTTGGCATCCGTGTTGGTGGTATATCCATAGTAGCTTAACTTTCCACGGCCATATTGAAACGCAATGTCTTTTGGAAGAATGAAAGAATAGGAAAACTCACCATTCTTTACGGAGGACTTACCATTGTAAATTACATTCTGCTGCAATTGGAAATTCAACACCGGACTGGCAGCATCGTTGCCCAAGGTATATACCGTTGATGGCTTGTCATAGACCGTTGGATATACGAACCCGTTGAAGTTGCTCAACTTGTTATGATATTGATCGGAAACATATCCGGTAATGGTTACTTTCTCCAATGCCTTCAAGGTATCAGGTATGAACAAATTGTTTTGGTCGGGTATGACACTGTTGCCATTGATGGTGGTAGTTACGATATTGTAGTTTGGATAAGCCAATGTCATGGCAGGGTCGCCAAGCAAGGTAAAGTTTCGATCATTGGTATTGGTAGAGCCACCATCCATCTTGATCAGTTCCATGATTGTCCCAATGGTAGGCATTTTACCGTTGATAGGAGTGAAAACGCGGTCATAGAACTTTCTGTTCAAATCGGAATTAGCACCTGCATAAACCAAACGAACCGTAGTGAAAAGACAGATGGCACCACCACCGGTATTCAAGAACGAAAGTTCACCTGCAGATACCATAGTTGGGTCATCCCATTCGCTGTATTGGCAGGTGGCTGTGAAGAAAGCAACAAGGTTATTGTAATTATTCCATGAATTGACCATCGAAATATCAAGAACTCTTTCAAATCCCCAACCAGCTTGACCACCATGCCCGGTATAATTCATGATTAAACAACCCTTTTCAACTTGGTCGGTAATGGCCTTGTTTACTTCAGGATACCGTTGACCACCTGGAGTATTTTCCTCCTTATATGCATCTAAATAAATCTTGTTGATATTGTAAACTGGATGAGCAGCCGTCACTTGATTATACATGTTTTCAGCATCATTAACAAAGGTATTGCTTTCCTTATCGCCAGCTACAAAACAAATCTGGTTTCTCCAGTCTCCATAAACGGAATTGCTGTTTACATTGCATGATGAAATAGGATTAAAGTTGCTTGGAGGGCTGGAATAATGAATGATTTTATTGACAACAGCCGTAGCCTGCGCCAAATTATCTACAGGAAAACGACCGATACCGATATCAGGCAAACCGGAATCTGAACCGTCATCATAAAAACCTTCTGTGTCATCAAGCAATCCATAGAAATCGTCGGAGACGAATGACTGGGTAGGAGACAAGGAATTCAACGATTCAAAGGTTGGAATGTAGTTGGTGTTATTGGCAATTCTGTTTTTGTTGTCAAACGAACCATCGCCAAACAGCAATAAGTATTTTGGCAGTTTTGTTGAATCATGACCTGCTCGATCGTAAAACATTTTTACAAAGCTTCGGATAGCGGTAATATCTTGCTTTCCCGATGAAAACTCATTGTAAATCTGTTGAGGCGTCACTACGATATAGCTTAGGTTATCATGTGTTTTACGGTAATTCGCTATTCGCAATGCCTCATCTGCAAAATCAGGATGAGTGACTATGATGTAATCCTTTTGAGCGGTAGCGTGCAAGTTTTGATTCTTGATTTTTTCAGAAAAAACAGGGACTGGGTAAGTAACGGAATTATTGAAAGCGATGAATTCATGCAAGGTATCGGTAGGGATAACGAACTTCAAAGTGCTCCCAATTATTGATGATAATCCCTGAATGAAAACATTGGTTGGGTCAGTTACATCCCAAATTTCAATATTCGAATTGATGTTGGAAACATTGAATTCGGTGATGTTTCCCGTTCCAATGGATTGTAAATCGCGAAACAGCATTTGCTGTCCATATAATGTTAAATATCTTCTTGTGTTGAGTTCAATATAATCTAGATAGCCTAATGCATTCCCTGGATTTGAATAGGATACATTTATGTTCAACGATGGATTTCCTCCATTATTAAAAGTAGTGCAACCTGTGGCCTCTATTCCGGCTGGTGGTTCAGATGTGGCACCATTCAAAGGAATATTCAAGGAAAATAAATTATTGCTGTTGACATTAAAAGTAAATGTGGTGGTTTGAGATGCACAGTTTCCAACAACATCGGTAAATATTGAAGTAGGTGAAGATGCGTCGATATTTGGAAAGTAGAATCCAAAGGTATAGGAATTCAAGATATCAAATACCTCTCCATACCATTGCCTTCCTGATTTCATTAGGTTTTCTGAATCTGCTTCATGATAAAGATAATCATTGAATGTAGTAGCAATGATGTTTGGACTGCCAGCATAAGAGGGATTTGTTACCAATCTTTTGCCAGGACCTAAATCTACATTAATAAAGTAGAATGTAGTGTCAGAATAATAATTTACAAGATGGATAAACGGATGACAGGTGGAATCTGGATTTGTGTTTCTTGTCCATCGGTTTGGGCCTTGACCAAAAAACAAGACATAATCATTTTGCTTGAAGCAAGTGTCGCTTTGAGCTACCACACGAATTGGGTTTTCGACCAAGTCATCATGACGGAATACCGAATTTGAAAACGGAAGCATGGCACCTCCATTGCCATAAATCCTGATATTCTTTGGATGCAAATGATCGACATCTATTCCTAACGATTTCAGGAAGGTATAGTTCAATTGATACATGCCATCTGAAGTTATTCCAATTTTATACCAAGTGCCAGTCGCCAAGACGGAATTGCTTGCAAATGTTTGGGAAGATAAATTTTTCTTGACCTTCATGGGTTTTGAAATAACATTCAAATCGAAGGAAACCAGGCGCTCTATTGTTCCGGTTGTTGGGTTTTTCCTGATAGGAATAAAGGTATAACTGATATAAGATGATTTCTTGAAATAAACCATATTGCTGACTACCTTTATCTCATTTGAAAGGAGACTTTTATCCGCGATCAAATTCGTTTCAGCCAATGTTTCAAATTTCTGATTCATCAATTCCACGCTGCCATCTTCGCCTTGCCTATTGAAGTAAAAAGTCTCGGAATAGGAGGGGAGACTCTTGTTTTTAGGTTCATAATCAGCTCCTTCAAAACTCAATAGTTTTTGTGTTTCTTTGTTGCTTTTAGAAACGTTTTTTGGAGATTTCCATTTCAAATCTCGATGCATAACAGAAGTTTGGCCGTTGCTCATGGAACAATTCAACAGAAAAACGAAAATTAATAACGTAATTGAAAATCTGAATTTTGGAGTCATGCTTTTGATTTTGAGATTTTAAAACGAGGATAAATTTTAATTATTGCTTATTTTTTATTGAATTATATACCTTTGCGACCATTAATTATGTATAAGATATTCTTTTTGGTTGGTTCAGGAGGTTTTATGGGAAGCGTTTCCAGGTATTATTCCCATCAAATAATTTCGCGTTATTTTCCAGCAATCTTTCCGTTTGGAACCTTAGGTGTCAACTTGGTTGGATGCTTTTTGATAGGAATAATCTATGGTTTGGCCGAAAAGGGAACAAGCATTTCACCGGACATGAGAATTTTCCTGACTGCAGGTTTCTGTGGCGGATTCACTACCTTTTCAGCTTTTTCATTGGATTCATTAAAACTTATAAATAGTGGCGATTGGATTTATTTTACCCTATATATAACGGCAAGTGTGGTTATCGGAATACTTGCAACTTTTGGTGGAGCCTATGTTTCGAAACTTTTTTAGTCGAGAATAATCTTTACAGCCATTATATTCGTTTTATTCTGATAAGTTTAAGTTAAAAGGTAACTGTTGATTGACGTTTGGGACGAGATTTTCGTCAATAAACAGCTCCCGATTGACGTTTGGGACGAGATTTTCGTCAATCAACAGCTCCCGATTGACGTTTGGGACAAGAATTTCGTCATTCGGGAGCTCCCGAATGACGTTTGGGACTAGATTTTTGTCATTCGGGAGCTCCCGATTGACGTTTCGGACGAGAATTTTGTCATTCGGGAGCTCCCTTTATGCTTGATTTTCATAAAATTGAAAACCAATCAAGCATGAGTCGGAATAAAATTATCTAAAACCAATTAATCAATCAACCAAAATGGTAAAGTTACATCGCTTAACCCTTTGCCTCAACAAAGTACATATCCACTTCACCTCGGTTTTTCGCCTGAATCTTTCCCCGATAAGTACAATTGAATTTATCCTTAACCAAATTATAGGTAGTACCAGAAATATTTACCTTGCCAGCCTCTCCGCCACTTTCCATGCGAGCAGCCAGATTGACCGTATCGCCCCAAATATCGTAGGCAAACTTCTTTAATCCTACAATTCCAGCAACCACAGGACCTGTGTTGATTCCTATTCTAATTTCAAAAGGAATTTCACCTTTTAAAACCTTTTCCTTTTTATAGTTTTCGATAAAGTCCCTTATTTCCAAACCTGCATGGATGATGTCTTCGGCATGAGTATCATTGATGGTTGGCAAACCACCGACACACATGTAAGCATCGCCAATGGTCTTGATTTTTTCAATGCCATATTTCTGAATGATTTCATCAAAAGAGGAGAAACAATAATCAATTTCTGCCACCAGTTTATCGGGTGTCAAACTTTCACCGATACGAGTAAAGTCCTTGAAATCGGTGAACATAACCGTGGCCGATTCGAAGTTCTTAGCCTTGGCGGTTCCAGTTGTTTTAAGCTCTTCGGCCACATCATAAGGAAGAATATTCAATAACAATTCGTCGCTGCGTTCCTTTTCCTTAGTGATGAGTTTGTTTGATTTTCGTTGATTGATGTAATTGAGATAAATGAAGAATGATAGCAGGATAAACAAGATGGTTCCTGCAATGAAATAGTTCCGCTGATGTTGATTGCTCAAGGCATCGGCCTCTGCAAGTTTAAGCTGAAAGGCATTCTTTTCATTCAGCGCCACTTGTTTCTCATTCACCAGTTTCTCTTCATTCAACTCCGCTTGAGTCTTTAGGTGATTAACTTTTTCCAGGTCCTTTTCCTTATTTATCAAAGCCAATTCCTTTTGATTGATTTCCAGTTTTTGCTTCTGCTGTATCAACTGCTCGCCAGTCAATTGTTTTTGGAACTCCATCTCCCGTTTCAAATTCGTTATCTGCGATTTCAAGCCCTCCTGCATGGTTTCCTGTTCCGATGATATTTGGCCGATATTCTTATAGATGGAACTGATGCCACCCTTTGCTCCAATCTCTTCAGCGCTTTTCAATGCATTCTGGAAATCAGATAATGCTTCGGCATAATTACCCTTCAGCTTATTGATTCTTCCAAGATTTCCATAGCAGCCAGATATCAAATAGTAATCATGAATTTCCTCGGCATATTTCAAGGAGGTCTTGAAATTCTTCAAGGCTTCATCAAAATTGGATTGATTGAAATTGATGACCCCTATCTTGCTGTATAAATTAGCCATCTCTTTCTTGTTTCCAACTTCTTGATAAGCGTTGATGGCATCATTAAAATTACTTATCGCCAAGGGATATTTGGCTTGTTCATTATAAATATTGGCCAAGTTTACATAAGCGTTGCCGGTTCCTTTTTTATAATTGATGGCTTTTGAAATCGTCAACGCCTCTTTGCCATATACATCCGCCTTTTTATAATCGCCTTCCATTCGATACTTTTCTGAAACGACGAGCAGTAAATTCACTTTGGCAGTATCGATAGCGCTTAATTGGGTATTTCCGGAAGCCACCTTGGCACTTTCATATTTCTTGAGTTCTGAAAGTATTGTATCGATGCTCGACTGCTGTTGTGCAAAACCATTTATTATCAAAAATGGAATTAGACAGATAATAAAAAGCAGTTTTTTCATGATTCCTAATATTAATGGAGGTTAAAAAGCCGATTTTTTATGCCATTGGGTAATAACCTTGGGGCATAAATCGCTTGGTTTATGCCATTGGGTAATAACCTTGGGGCAAAAATCGCTTGGTTTATGCCATTGGGTAATAACCTTGGGGCATAAATCGCTTGGTTTATGCCATTGGGTAATAACCTTGAGGCATAAACTGCACGGATATAGCCATTGGGTAATAACCCATTTGTTAAAATTTTATGGTTTTTAGTTAACATTTTAAAATGCTAAGGTATATTGTATGACAAATGAACGAGGCGGAAGCATGTCGGCAGGACGAGACATGGCTTCTCGATTCAAAAGATTCTTAACAATAAAAGCTACCTTTGACTGGGTGCTCGCTTGATAAGAAGTTCGGGCGTCGATAAAATAATCTCCATAGTTATGCTTGCTGCGGTAGTCTTGGACATCTTGGAGAGCAGGCATAATGCCGCCCAATTTACCATTAAAGACACTGTCTATGCTGTGCATGAAACTATTGTATCGCATGCTGGCACCAACGGAAAACTTCTTATAACTCATTTCCACGTCTGCCTTGGCAAGATATTTATATCGGTATTTCAGGAAATTATCCATGGGCGACTTGTTCTTGATATAAACACTGTCGGTGTTGTCGTCATGAGGATCCATGTAGGTAAACCCTGCCATAACATTCGTTGGAAACGGACCTAACTTTCCTTGGCCGCTTAAAGAAAAATCCAATCCGCTAATTGTTGTATTACCAACATTCTGAGCTTGGAAACCAAGACCAAATAAATGTGCAGGATCCTTAATGGGGCCTGGCTGGCCGAAGGTGAATTCCATCATGTCAGTATATTTTGTCTTGAAAGCAGCCACATCAAAATATCCGTACCAGTTCGAAATCTTAATGGCCTGTTTTATCCCCAATTCGGCACTCCAGCCCTGTTCGGCATTTAAATTTGAATTTGGATAGATGTATATACTACCTTCATGGGTAACGATATATTTTTCAGCAATGGTTGGTGAGCGCCAGCCGTTTCCAAATGAAGATCTGATAAAGGTATTTTCAAACAATTGATAGTTCATTCCGGAACGGAAGGCAAAGGGGGCAAGAAATTTATGTCCAAATATCTTATAATACAAATTCGAAATTGTATGTGTTGGATCCAAATCATAGTATTCTGTTCGAGTGCCTATTGAAATAGCTAATTTTTTTATCTTTTTGTCCAATTGCCAATACCCTCCTCTGCCATGTACTATATGATTTCCATATAAAGAATCACTCTTAACATTATGTTCTGTAACTGCTATTCCAACCATCAAAAATGCTTTTAAGTTTTTTAATTTTCTAGTATAAATATATTCGCCGGAATAATATCCTGCTATGGATTCTTGATTGGAATTATTATGGTTGGAAGCATTAAAGTATCGGGTTAATAGCTTATGGGTATTTCCTTCCTTGTCAACATAGCCAATGCTTGGGTCAATATATATCCTCTTGGTAATGTAATTACTCAAAGTAGTTCCTGCCGTATCAATGCCGCCATAAGGCTTGTATGCACCAGTAGAATCATTTTGCCATAAAAGAAAGTTTCCTCCTTGGGCATATTGCATATTGAAATTCAATCCTACGGTAAGTCCAGGAATATCCTTAAAACGATAGCGGGTATTACCATTTAATCTGATACGTTGCTCCACTTCGCCCTGCCTATATCCGCCATCATTAAAGACATTGCCGCCAAGGACCACATCGAATTGCTTGATTTTTTGGCTATGATAAAAGTTGGTGCCCATAGTAGTTGGATTGTTAGCTCCCCACCAAATCAATTGATGATTCTTTGGTTTATCATAAATGCCTTCAAAAATATTGATTTTTGTGACGGGGGTATCCCTTGGGAATCCGGTTCTTATATTGATGATTCCATTTAAGGCATAACCCCCATAAATGGCTGATGACGCACCTGCAATGACCTCTACCTGTTCAATGTTCTCAACAGGAATGAACGACCATTTGATGTCACCGGCATCGGCAGTTTGAAAAGGCATGCCATCTAAAAGAACAAATACCCTGCTGCCAGCACCATAGCTCCATCCGCTACCGCCACGAATGCTCACCTGGTTATCCACCACATTCACGCCCGGAATCTGGTCTATGGCGGTTTCCATGGAGGTGGTATTCTTGTTTTCAATCAAATACGGTTTCAATACTTGCATGGAAATGGTTACATCCTTTAAGTCCTGCTCATACCTGCTGGCTGTAACCACCATTGTTTTGAGCAATGCTTCGGCTTCATACAGCGAAACATTTATCGTCATCGTTTCACCATCCTTAATCGAAATCTTCTTGGTCTGTTCGGCATATCCCACAAAATGAAACGCCACCTTATGTTCGCCTTCCTTCATCTTTATTTCGTAATTGCCGTTATAATCGGTGGAGGAAGAAGCATTATCATCCAGAATGACATTGACCCCAATCAAAGGCAAATTGGTCTTCGAATCATTCACATTTCCCTTCAGCGTGCCGGTTTGGGCATCAATATTATTTAAGCCTAAAATAACAAAAAGGAGAATAAGGCAGTAATGTTTGTTCATATAAATTATTCATTATTCAGCCGCAAATGTAATAATATATAATAAAACTGATGCTTTTTAGACTTACTTAAACAATTTTTTTTGCTAATGATTCTTCCAATTTATTCTATAAAATGGCTGCAAGGCTTGAAATTCCTGTTTAGCCACTCTCCTAATTTCGGATACGACCAAACAGAAAGTTTAAGAGTGTTCCGGAATTCCGGATACGACTAAACAGAAAGTTTAAGGGTGTTCCGGAATTCCGGATACGACTAAACAGAAAGTTTAAGGGTGTTCCGGAAATCCGGATACGACCAAACAGAAAGTTTAAGGGTGTTCCGGAATTGCGGATATGACTAAACAGAAAGTTTATGAGTGTTCCGGAATTCCGGATACGAGTCAATTGAAAATATAGGTGTTTTCCAGAATTTCGGAAAGGCCTTAATTGAAATTTAAGCTTGAGAAACCGTAAAAATCATTGATTAAATTGTTTTTGATGACCATTAACGGCAGCCAAAAAGTATCTATATATGACTTAAAATCCAAAAACCTCTTTATCTTTGCCGCCAATAAAAATAATTAACTTGATGAAAAAGAACCTGTTTGTGGCATTGTTGCTTATCAGTGCATCCATCTTGGCCCAAAACTCAAAAAAAGACATCACCTTGGAGGATATTTGGAAAAATAACACCTTCAAGGCAGAAACCATAAGTGGCATAACATCGATGAAAGACGGACTGCATTATACCACCTACGCCGATGGAAACATTTTGAAATACGAGTATAAAACAGGGAAGGTAGTGGATACCATCTTGTCCGAAAAAACATTGAAAGACAAGATAAGCATTGGCGATTATCGGTTTAATGCCGATGAAAGCCGCATCATCATCAAAACCGATGTGGAATCCATTTATCGCCGCTCCTACAAGGCCAATTATTATATTTATGACAGAAAAACCAAGTCCTTGACGCCTGTGTCGGACAAAGGAAAACAGCAATATGCTACCTTGTCGCCAACCGGAAATAAGGTGGCTTTTGCCCGCGACAACAATTTATACATCAAAGACTTGGTTAATGGAACCGAAACGGCCATTACCAAAGATGGAAAACTCAATGAAATCATCAATGGTTCCTGCGATTGGGTTTATGAGGAGGAATTTGAGTTTGCGCCTGCCTTTTTCTGGAATGATGATGGCAATGGTTTGGCTTATTATCGTTTCGATGAGAGCAAGGTTTTGCAATTCCAGATTGCAAAATATGGGAAACTATATCCCGAGGAGTATATTTATAAATATCCGAAGGCAGGAGAGGCCAATTCGCTGGTCGACATTTATGTTTATGACATGATTTCTTCCACCGCCACGAAGGTTGATTTAGGCAAGGAAACAGATATTTATGTTCCAAGAATCAAGTGGACGCAGGATGCCAATACGCTATGTGTTTATAGGATGAATCGACATCAAAACAAGTTGGAGTTATTGTTGGCTGACGCAAAGACGGGCACGACCAAAACAATGCTCACCGAAACCAATAAATGCTATATCGAGATCAATGACAACATAGTTTTTTTGAAGGATAAGCAACATTTTATCTGGAGCAGCGACATGGAAGGATATTATCAGCTTTATCTTTATAAAATGGATGGGAAATTGGAGAATAAAATCACCACTGCCAAGGTGGATGTCAGCGATTTTTATGGTGTGGATGAGGTAAACAGGATGGTTTATTTTCAAGCGGCAGAACCTACCCCGATGGAACGCCATATATTCTCTGTCAAACTGGATGGAAAGGATAAAAAATCATTGACATCATCAAAAGGAACTGACCGAGCTAATTTCAGCAGCAATTTCAAGTATTTCATTAACTTTCATTCCGATGCCAATACACCCGAGAAGATTACGCTCCATACCAATGATGGTAAGGAAATAAGGATATTGGAAGACAACGCGAAACTGGCAGCGAAATTGAAAGATTATAACCTTACATCCAAGGAGTTTTTTGCTTTTAAAACTAACACCGGTGTCGATTTGAATGGTTGGATGATTAAACCAAAGAACTTCGACCCAAATAAGAAATACCCAGTGTTCATGACCTTCTATGGAGGCCCTGGAGCTAACACTGTAAATGATTCTTGGGAAGGGAAAAACTATTTTTGGTATCAGCTTTTGGCAGAGTCAGGGTATGTTATCGTTTCCGTTGATAACCGAGGGACCGGATATAGGGGCGAAGAGTTCAAGAAATGCACCTATCTGAATCTTGGCAAGTATGAGTGTGAAGACCAAATAGAGGTTGCAAAATATTTGAAGAACCTTCCTTATGTCGATGGCAAACGAATCGGTGTTCAAGGCTGGAGTTATGGTGGATATATGGCCTCCCTGTGCATGACCAAGGGTGCAGACTATTTTAAAGCAGGCATAGCAGTTGCTCCCGTTACCAATTGGAGGAATTACGACAACATATATACAGAAAGATACATGCAGACTCCTGCCGAAAACCAACGCGGATATGATGAAAACTCGCCCACCACTTTTGTTGATTTGCTGAAAGGGAAATTTCTTCTGATTCACGGCACTGCCGATGACAATGTCCACTTTCAGAACTCGATGGAGTTTGTTACAGCGCTGGTGAAGGCTGGTAAGCAGTTCGATACGTTCTTTTATCCCAATAAAAATCATGGAATAAGTGGTGGAAACACCCGCTTGCATCTATATACTATGATGACCGATTACATCTTGAAGAACCTTTAATCATAATAATATACAAAATGAGTAACAACAAACATATTTGGCAATTTTCTCGAGTCGGTGGCGTAAACAGAGTCAACTTGGAGTCGGGCAAAGACTTATTGCATTTGGGAGAACTAGACCAAAAGCTGTGGACCGCCTTAAGTTGCCCCGTAAGCGGTTTGGAAATCGACCATAAAACCCTCGCATTGATTGATGGCGACAATGATGAGAAGATCAGGGTCATCGAAATATTGGAATCTGTCAAATGGCTGACTTCCCTTATCAGAAATCCTGATGAGCTCATCCATAAAAACACTTCCCTGCCCTTGTCTTCCATCAATGATGACAGTGATTTGGGCCGTAGCCTCCTTGCTTCTTCAAAACAGATACTGAAAAACATAGGCAAGCCAGATGCAACCTTCATCACTGTCGAAGATACCTCCGATAAGGTGGCCATTTTTGCAGAAACCAAGTTCAATGGAGATGGAATCATCACTGAATTTTCTACCGATGACGATAACTTGAAGAAATTCATCAGCGATATCGTTGCTACCGTCGGTTTTGTGACTGACAGAAGCGGAAAAGAAGGTATTTCCATCGAACAATTGGATGCATTTTACAAGAATTGCGAAAATTATGTCCTTTGGTTTTCAAAGTCCGAAGCCAACAAGGAAATTCTTCCCTTTGGTGATAATACTGCCGAAGCATTCTCGGTCTTCAACAAGATTAAATCAAAGGTAAATGACTATTTTCTTCGATGCCAGCTGGTTGAATTCGATCCTATGTCCGCCAACGTATTGAATTCCCTCACCGCCCGTTTCGAAATCATCAATAATAAGGACCTTTCATCAGGCATGGAGGAGGTTGCTGGCTTCCCGATAGCCATGATAGAGGCCAAAAAGGCACTATCCTTCTCATCTGGCATCAATCCTGCATGGAAAATGGATTTATTGCAGTTCAAATCATTGGTTTTCGACTCCAATGGAACCACAAAACACGAACTTACCGAACAGAATTGGTTGGAATTGCAATCCAAATTCTCCGTTTATGATGCTTGGATGATGGAAAAGATTGGAAATGCAGTCGAACCATTAGGCATCCAAGCCATTCGAGGCATTCTTTCTTCCGATTATAAAGAAAAAATCCTCGCCTTGATTGACGAAGACATGAAACTCGAGAATGAATCAAACAACATCTTCCTCGTCGACAAATTAGTCAGATATTACCGCGACTTATATACATTATTAAACAACTTTGTTACCTTTTCCGACTTCTATTCCCTCGATTCCAAGGCCATTTTCCAAGCCGGAAGCCTTTATTTCGACCAACGAAGCTGCGATTTGTGCATCCGTGTCACCGATATGGCCCGACATAACTCCATGGCCTCTGTCAGTGGCATCTGTTTGGTATATTGCGACTGCTATTCCAAGTCCAGAAACGAAAGAATGGTTATCGTTGCCGCATTTACCGACGGCGATGTCGACAATTTGGTTGTCGGTCGCAACGCAATTTTCTATGACCGCAACGGACTCGACTGGGATGCCACCATCATCAAGATAATCGACAACCCGATAAGCATCCGTCAGGCCTTTTGGTCACCCTACCGCAAGTTTTCGAAGCTTATTTCCAAACAATTCGAAAAAATCGCCTCCTCCAAAGAACAAGAGGTACATTCCGTGGGTGCCACTCACATCGAAAAATCAGGTGAAAAGGCAAATAAGGGAATAAACATCACAATAAAAAACCCCGACAAGGAAATTCCTGAAGTAAATACCCCAGAACCACCAAAGCCTGCCGCTACAAAGCCCGAACCACCACCACCACCTCCTTTCGACATCGCCAAATTTGCCGGTATCTTCGCCGCCATAGGCCTTGCTTTCGGTGCCATAGGTTCCGTTCTCGCAGCAGTGGTAGGCGGTTTCCTAAAACTCATCTGGTGGAAAATGCCACTGGTAGTCATCGGCCTCATCCTCGCCATTTCCCTCCCCTCCATGTTCCTCGCATGGCTGAAATTGCGAAACAGAAACCTCGCTCCCGTACTCGATGCCAACGGATGGGCGGTCAATGCCAAAGCCACGATAAACATCGCCTTCGGACGAACACTCACCCACCTTGCCACACTCCCAAAAAACTCCAGACAGAGCTACATAGACCCATTCAAAAAGAAAAAAAGCCCAATATTACCCATCTTGGTACTGCTTTTCTCAATACTCTTCATCGCCTTCTGCCTCTGGTTCTCCGGTTATCTGAAAAAATACGGAATAGGATAAATCTTTCTGTTGATATTAATATTGATGTTCTTATGATAGCTCGCCAAACGCGGAGCAATTATAAGAACATCCTTTATAATCATTAATGATGGGTGATATTTAGCAATCATATCAGTTATTGCTAAATATTTCCAATCCCAATTATCTCTAAATAACTGCTAAGTTTCCCTCCATCTCTCCAAAGCATCAAAAAACCTCTTCAGAGCAGCGCAAAACCTCTCATTTAAGTATAAACTCTTCTCATTTTCAAGAAAAAACTTCTCATAAATAAGACTTTTACACGTGTAAAAGTCTTATTTATGAGAAGAAATATCTCATTTATGAGAAGATAAATCATATTTATGAGAAGATAAATCTCAATTATGAGAAGTCAAATCTCATTTATGAGAAGATAAATCAGATTAATGAGAAGTTAAGTCTCATTAATGAGAAGATTAATCAGAGTATAAAGAAGAAATTAAAGGCTTATGAGAAAGTATGGGAAACTCTTATGATAATCCTTTTAAATTCTTTGATAAATTAATGGTTTTTTAAGTAGGTAATTTCCCCTGGTAAGAGAAGTCCCATGCTTTTTGCCTTGATGGTGGTATAACCAGGAAGGACTTGCCAAGAATCACCGGGATTGATAACTATCGGTGTGCCGGTTCCATCTTTTCCTTTGGTTATTGCCATTATAGATAGGCCGCTATTTTGTAAAATGCTTTCGGCAACGATATCATAAAGGTTGGCGGTTTGTGCTATCTTGAATTTCTTGATTTTTTCTTTGGCACTTTGTGGCGAATCATCTACCACAAATCCCCAATCGCCGGCTTTCTTTGGGTTCACAGGGAATTGCCCCATCAAAAAATGGCCAGTGGCCCGAAGAAAATTGATGACCACCTTTTCTTCTACCGTAAATGTTCCGTGATTGGTTTCTTTATCTATCACTGCTTGGTCATAAGTATCTATTGCGGTCTTTATTCCTGGCAATGCAGCCAGGTTGGCAGCCAAATCCATCTTGTTGTTCGTCTGAAAAGCGGCTGTAATCGGACGTAAGGCTACTGCCAATCCGGCATTGTGGTTGATGAATGCCATCATGTCGTCGCACATGGTTTTTCTGTTCTTGGAATACACCACTTTGTTGCCGCTCAAGGTTACTCCGAAGGCTCCGAGTTTGCTTGGGTTGTTGCGATAATATGCTTTTGCCGACCGAACGCACATTTTATGGTCGGCCACCATTCCATCGTAGTCGTTGATGATTTCTACATACTGCATTTCCGATGATTTTTGTTTGCCATCGAAGATAATGTAGGCGGCGTTTGCAGCATTGTTTGCGCTGGTAACGTCGGTTATGGTAATTTCATTCTCTATGAAGAATGGGGTGAGTATGCTGCCTGCTCCATCAAGCGTATGCTTTGCCAATACCTTGACATAGAGGTCGGATGTTCCGATTCGAGTGGTGTTGAGAATTAATCTTGCCATTTTTTATTATAATTTATAGTTATGTAAAGAGCGATAGGATATCGAGGCGGCAAAGATAACTTAATAATTCGCAGTAACGCGGTTTATTTTTAAAAACAAGGTTTTATTTCATCCTGCCCTTATGATAGCGAGCCCTTTCTCGAGCTGCAATAAGAGTAGGATTATAGTCTTTTCAATGCCTCTTGGGCTTCCTTGTTTTCGGGATGCTTCCTTAAGAGCTGTTTTATGAGTTCTTTGGCCTTCGATAGTTGGTTGTTGTAGGCAAACCAACCGGCCTTGTTCAGCAATGCCTGTTCGTTGTCGGGGTCTAATTCCAATGCTTGGTCGTAAAGCTCGAGTGCCTTCTGCTTGTTGTTTTCTGCAGCCAAATATAGATAGCCGAGATTGCTCAAAGCGGCCACATATTCAGGGTCTTGGTGCAGAATGTCCTCAAAAATGTGCTTTGCCTTCTCGATGTCTTTCAAGGATACCAGCACCGCCCCCAGTTTGTTCTTGAAATCGATATTGTAGGGCGCCAAAGCGGTGGCATTTTCAAGATAACGAAGGGCATTGTTGTTGTCGCCAGTGTTTCGGTAAGCCTCTGCCACACGATAGCTCGTCCATGCATCGTCATTCTCAAAAGTCTTTTTGTTCAAGGAGTTCAGCAAGGCATTCGGGCCCTGTTTCGCATCGGAATCATATCGGTTTGCAAGCGCCACCACCTTTTCGAAATCGTGTTTGATGAAATGATAACGGATAAGCAACGAACTATTTTGCATAAGTTCCTCATCGGTGGCTTCGGGCAGGTATTTCTTTGCCGAATCGAGAGCGGCTTCGGTCTTGGTAAACTTTTCATAATAGTTCAGATACGCCTTCGCAACGGTTAGGTTAGGAGGGGAAGGATTGTTGATGCACTTGATGCCCATCCATTCCTTGATGGCATCGGTTTCCTTCTTGGCCATGGGCTTGCGGATGTAATGGTCGGTGCTTGTTACATGTGGAATATCAATTGTTCCAGACTTGGGCATGTGGCAATGAACGCAGTTGTCGGAATTCGCCTTTCTCACCTCCTCTTTCTCTGAACATACATTGGAATGGGCAGCATTATGGCAGTTTATGCAGGCTTTATTGAACACTTCATTGCCCGTTACCTTCACCGACACATGTGGATTGTGGCAAGTAACACAAGTGAGTGCATTTTTGTAAGGATAAAGAGCGTTGGAAGCCTTGTTTTGGTCATTATCAACCTTGGCAGTTGAGTTGATGAAGCACTTGCTCATCTTCAATCGTTCGGCATGAGAGGCCATGATGAAATCCTCCTCATGACCTTTAAAAACAGGCATAAAGACATTCATCACATCAGATAATTTCATCCCCGGCTTGAAGTCGAAAAAGGATTTACCGTCATTCAAAACGGAATTACCCTGTAAATGGCAACGCTGGCAAGCATCGAACTGCAGGTTGATGGGCAACTTGGCAGGATTTACGATGGAATAATCGATGGTTTTGGAAATATCAACAACTTGTCCGGCAGTCTTTTCCTTTACATGAAGCTCTCCAGGGCCATGACATCGCTCGCAGCTGATTCCACTGGGCAATTGGCTGAACTTGTTCTCGGAACCTTCGATGAAACCGGGCAAGGAGTTATGGCAACTCATGCATTCCAAACCAATCTGGCGAGAGAACCGAGTATTGAAACCATTCTCGAATCCAGGAGGCAAATCCCAAGTGCCTTTTTGGGTGTAAAAGGTCATTGGCATTTGGTATAGGTAGCCATTCCTGTTCATGATGTGAGAATTGGTGTGCTGCCCAGAACCAACTATGTAAGTCACCGTTTCGATGCGCTTATGAACAGTATCTTTTCCTTGCAACCGAAACTCCATGATGCTTAAACTGTCTCCTTTCCAAAAGGGGTAATAATAATAGTCCAGATTCTTGTCGTAAATTACTGAATGGGCATCAAACTTTCCTTTGCTTTTTTCTTTGGTGGCAGGAGCAAATGACTTGCCCATACCGGTTTCTATAAAGGTATTGTAGATATCCTCATGGCATTGTTTGCATGTGGCGATGCCAACATATTTCACCGTATCGTTGAGGTTAAGATAGGTGGCAGGTTGCACTGTTTCCTGCTTTTGTTTCTGATTGTTATTGCAACAAACAAAGGCAATGGAAACTAGAGCTATAAAAACTACTAAGTACTTAAATTTATGGATTCGGCGCAATGCTTATTTATTGATGAGTTGAAGCAGGTATTCATCATACCATTGGCCATTGTAGAAAATCCAATCCTGCTTGAGACCGGTTATCTCGAAACCGAACTTCTTGAAGAGATGTAAGCTCACTTCATTGTCGGTGGTGATGTTGCAATACAACTGATGCAAGTCCAACGTATTGAAACTGTAGTTGATGAGGAGTTTCAAGGCCTCGCTGGCACAGTTGTTATTTCTTTTGGACATATCGCCAATGAGTATCCCTATGCCGGCATGTTTGTTTTTCGGGTCGAAATCAAAAAGGTCTATACATCCCACAGGAGTGCCCATTTCGTCTTCTGGTTCTTCGAAATGTTCAATCATCAGTCGAAGCTGCTTATGGGTATAGATATCCTGATGGGCACTCGTCAAGTATTGCTCCAGCACAAATCTCGAAAAGGGTGCCAACGTACCGCTTACCAACCAAATAGTCGGATCGTTTTCCCAAGCATAGAGCAGTTCCAGATCGGTAGGTTCCAGTGCTCTTAGAAATACATGTTCGCTTTTTAGAAGATTCATATTTTTATCGATAGGGCAAAATTATGCAATTCAGGAATATGTTTCACCGCGGATATTATTTATTTTGCAGCAACAATAAATTCAATGACCACATGCTAGGACTCAAACTCGCTACCGACCCCAAATGGATTGACATCGCCTCGAAGAACATATCCGAAATCTTGACCGACCATGCCTTTTGCGAGCAGAAAGCCGCTTCCAATGCCATCTCCATCATCGTTACGTTTGGTGATTATTCCGATTTGGTGGAGGCCATGGCTGCCTTGGCGCAGGAGGAATTGGAACACTTTCAGATGGTGCACAAAAAGATTTTGGCTCGCGGTTGGGTGCTGGGCAGGGAACGAAAGGACGACTATGTAAACGAGCTTTATAACTTCATCCGCAAAGGCCACAAGCGAAACATAGTGCTGGTGGACAGGCTGCTTTTCGGGGCCATGATAGAGGCTCGGAGCTGCGAACGGTTTAGGATTCTTTCCGAGAACATCAAGGACCAGGAATTGGCCGATTTCTATCGCGAACTGATGATCAGCGAGGCCAACCACTACACCCTCTTCCTCGGTTTTGCCCGAAAATATGCCGATGGAATAGATGTGGACAAGCGCTGGCAGGAGTTCCTCGAATACGAGGCCGTGGTCATCAATAATTACGGCAAAAAGGAAACCATGCATGGCTGATGCTTGATGATTTGGAGCCTACGGTTTCTTCTCGTCCCATCTTCGTCCCGCTATCCGCTGTAGCCGCTGCTCTCCCATTTCCGACACCAAGCAGCGGGCTGCCGCTACTATCGGGGCTATGTTTTGACGGCAGGTAGCTTCGAAATGGCTTTTTATTGTCAATGTATTGTATTTCATTGCATTTTATCGGCAAGCGCCTATGGTTTTCTTAAGGGAAAATAAAATATTCCCCGCGGAAAATAAAATATTCCCCGCGGAATATATTTTCTACCCCTGGGTACAAACTTTCTACCCCTGGGTACAAATGTTCTACCCCTGGGTACAAATGTTCTACCCCTGGGTACAAATGTTCTACCCCTGGGCACAAATGTTCTTCCCCTCGGTACAAATGTTCTACCCTTGGGTACAAAGATTCTACCCCTCGGTACAAACATTGTACCCCTCGGTACATATGTTATACCCTAGGTTAGAATTGCTATTTGGTACCCATTGAAAGCTATTTCGAAGCAACCTGCCGTCAAAACATAGCCCCGATAGTAGCGGCAGCCCGCTGCTTTGTTTCGGTAATGAGGATGCAGCGGCTACAGCGGATAGCGGGACGTAGATGGGACGAGTAGAGGATATAGGCTCCTTATTGAAATTATCAAGGAGGAAATCCTGATTTACCATATTTGTTTATTTTTGCGGCGTTCCAATACAAATCAAGACATAAAAACAAGACGAATAGGCCATGAAAAGAATTGAAAGACATATTGTTGACATTTTAAGGGCAGGGATGCCTTTGATGATGTTTCTGTTGGCTTTTAGCTCTTCCACAGTTGCCCAGGAGCAGAAAAAAGAGCGAAAGGGTGAGTTTTATCTGTCGTGGGGATATAATACGGAGTGGTACACGCACAGCGATATTCATGTTTCTCAGC
The DNA here is from genome assembly GCA_903911135.1 of uncultured Bacteroidota bacterium. Taxonomy (GTDB): domain Bacteria; phylum Bacteroidota; class Bacteroidia; order AKYH767-A; family JABDAW01; genus JABDAW01. Next base: position 9,572 of record CAIWCG010000107.1, on the reverse strand, counting down.
CTTCGATGAACAACGACTATAAATTTGTGGATGTTTATGGCCATGATTATCGGGGCTGGGACAATCAGCTGCTCGAAAAGGGGCTTACCATTCCGCAATATAACTATCGGATAGGGTATTTTTTCAATAAGAAGAAGAATCTGGCAATAGAAATCAATTTCGACCATACGAAGTTCATTTTCTCTGATAAGAATAATTTCTATCAGGAAAAAGCCCACTTGGTAGGCACAGTAAATGGTAGAAATGTGGATACCATGCTGAATTTTGCCTGGCCACAATTTGTTTATTATCTGAATAATGGTGCCAATTTTCTTTGTTTCAACATCGTAAAGCGCTGGAATGTTTGGCAAAACAAGAAGGAGACGATCAAGGTGGATGGATTGCTTAAAGGTGGCCTGGGACCAGTGGTTCCGCATGTTCAAAATACCTTTTTCGGGATGGAAAACAAGCCACATTTTCAGATTGGCGGTTGGAATGTAGGTGTGGAGGGTGCCATAAAGGTTACCTTTTTCAATACGGTGTTTTTGGAATATACCAACAAGCTGGATTATGCCCGATATTCAGGTTTGAAAATATATAATGGCACTGCCAGCCAGGCATTTGGATGCTATGAAATGGTAGTAAATTTGGGGCTTAGTTTTCCAATTGGGAAACGAATGGAATGATTTTTGGAAGTTGATTAATAAAATTAATCCTACTTTTGTTGCGCGAATAAAAAATATAATACGATAGAAGCATGAGAGCATTAGATAAAAAAATGAAGGCCTATACGGCATCGGATGAGGTAAAAGCACTTGGTATTTACCCTTATTTCAGAGTTGTGGGAAGCGGACAGGACACCGAAGTGATGATAGAAGGGAAAAAGGTGCTGATGTTTGGTTCAAACAGTTATATGGGACTGAACAATCACCCGGAAGTAAAGGCTGCCTCCAAGGCTGCCATAGATAAATATGGAACAGGTTGTTCTGGGTCGAGGTTCTTGAATGGAACTTCCGTTATCCATATTGAATTGGAAGAAAAGTTGGCTGATTATGTTGGAAAAGAAGCTGCCTTGGTATATAGCACAGGGTTTCAAACCAACCTTGGTGTGGTAGGAACCATAACGGGGAGGCACGATTACATCATTTTGGATGAACTGAACCATGCATCCATCATCGAAGGAAGCAGATTGTCTTTTTCAAAAGTGTTGAAGTATCGTCACAATGACATGGATGAACTGGAAGAGGTGTTAAAGAAACTTCCGATGGATAAGATCAAATTGATTGTGGTGGATGGCGTGTTCAGTATGGAAGGCGATATTGTGAAACTTCCAAGACTGGTTGAACTGGCTGAAAAATATGATGCTGCCATTATGGTTGACGATGCCCACTCACTTGGTGTATTGGGAGTTACAGGAAAAGGTACAGCCGATCATTTTGGTTTGACAAATAAGGTGGACATGATCATGGGAACTTTCAGCAAGTCATTGGCTTCCTTAGGCGGTTTTGTTGCTGCAAACAATGATGTCATCAAATTCTTGAAACATCATTCCCGAGCCTTGATTTTCAGTGCCAGTATTCCTCCTTCATCTGCCGCTACCGCCATTGCAGCATTGGATATCATTATAAGAGAACCTGAAAGAATCGTCAATCTTTGGAAAAACACCCATTATATGATTGATTCCCTTAAGGCCAGCGGTTTCGATTTAGGAATTACCGAGACACCAATCATCCCCATCTATGTTCGTGATAACATGAAAACCTTTATGTTTACAAAGCGTTTGTTTGATGAAGGGATTTTCGTCAATCCTGTTGTATCTCCTGCGGTAAAAAGTGACAGTTCCTTGATAAGAATCTCCATTATGGCTACTCATACGAAAGAGCATATCGACAAAGCCTTGGAAAAGATTAACATGATAGCCAAAGAATTGGAATTGTTCGAGTTTCAAGAGTCATTGGGAGTAAGTCATCATCATTCAAAGGAATAAAGGTTCGCTTTGAATTCGAATAAATCAAATAAAAAGAGTCATTATAACACGATGACTCTTTTTTTGTTTCTAACATATAAATAGATTGATATGAAAGTTCATTTTATAGCCATTGGGGGCAGCGCCATGCACAATCTTGCGATTGATTTGCATAACATGGGCATAGAAGTTACCGGTTCTGATGACGAGATCTTTGAACCATCCAAAACCAGATTGGAGGCAAAGGGATTGTTGCCGGATAGGGTGGGGTGGAACCCTGATTCGATTACCAAAGACCTCGATGCAATCATTCTTGGCATGCATGCCAGATCGGATAATCCTGAATTGATGAAGGCTTTGGAATTGGGCATCAAGGTTTATTCCTATCCTGAATATATTTATGAACAAAGCAAAGCCAAAAAGAGGATTGTGATAGGTGGCAGCCATGGAAAGACCACCATTACCGCCATGATCATGCATGTTTACAAGAAGTTGGGGATGGATTTCGACTACATGGTGGGGGCTCAATTGGAAGGCTTTGAAACGATGGTGAAGATTACCGCCAATGCTCCGATAATCCTACTCGAAGGCGATGAATATCTTGCGTCTCCGTTGGACAGGCGGCCTAAATTCCACCTTTATCATGCAAACATCGCCTTGATAAGTGGCATAGCTTGGGATCACATCAACGTTTTCCCTACGTTCGACAACTACTTGGAGCAGTTTAGGATTTTTGTCAATCAATTGGAGGACGGCAGTCCTTTGGTGTATAATGAAACTGATAGGGAGGTGAAAAAGATAGCTGAAAATGCCGCCAATCGATTGAAGTTATATCCCTATTCCATCCCGAAACATACCATTGAAGCCGGAATTACCCACATCTTCCATGATTCCCAAAAGATTCCCTTGGTAATATTTGGCGAACACAACCTGATGAACTTGGAAGGCGCTAAGATCATCTGCAAACTTTCAGGTATTGACGAGACTGATTTCTATGCTGCCATACAGTCCTTTAAGGGTGCTGCAAAACGGCTGCAACTGATAGGAAAGAATGCCGAAACGGCTGTGTACAAGGACTTTGCGCACTCTCCTTCCAAGCTAAAGGCTACCACTGCTGCCGTCAAGAATCAGTATCCCGACAGGACGCTGGTGGCTTGCATGGAGCTGCACACCTTCAGCAGTTTGAACAAGGAATTTCTCAAGGGATATTTCGGAAGCATGGAGCTTGCCGATGAGGCCATCGTGTATTTCAATCCCCATACCATTGAGCACAAGAAATTGGCTCCCATTTCGGTGGAGGAGGTGATGGAATCCTTCGGTGGAAACAACATTTCGGTCTATACCGATGCCCAAATCTTGCAGCATCATCTCTTGAATGAGGACTGGAAACAGAAGAACCTGCTTCTTATGTCGTCAGGCAATTTCGATGGCATGAACATGGAAGAGTTTGCTGCTCAAATCGTAGAATAACAACCCATTTCTTGTAGATTTGGATACGGGTACTATACATTTTACGTTTTCTTTTCATTGAATATCTATTTGATAATCAATGAAATAACATAAAACAGTAAGGTTGAAAAGGAGTTATATGCAAACCTTGCATTGTTTTCATCAAACCTTGCATTGTTTTGGACAAAGCTTGCAATGTTTTTGTTAAACCTTGCAAGGAATCGAGTAAACCTTGCATACTTTTTGGAAAACATTGCAAGGAATTTGGAAAACCTTACATACTTTAAAGAAAACCTTGCAAGGAATCGTGTAAACCTTGCAAACTTTTGGTAAAACCTTGCAATGTTTGATTAAAACCTTGTAAGGTTTGATAAATACCTACTGAACAATTCAAAAATCTTCCTGAAGAATGAAAATGTTTATGGTGCTTCTTTCGGAGACAAAATGGAAGCGTTTCAAGACTTAGTGGAATATTCATCATTCTTAGTGGAAAATTCACGATTCTTAGTGGAAAGTTTGGAAATCTTAGTGGAAAATTTGGAATTCTTAGTGGAAAAATCTGAATTCTTAGTGGAAAATTTGGAATTCTTAGTGGAAAATTCACGAATCTTAGTGGAAAGTTTGGAATTCTTAGTGGAAAATTCAGAATTCTTAGTGGAAAGTGGAGTATTTTCCATGGAAAGTGCTTTGAATGTTGGGGATGAATTAAAAATCAATGCATTCTTGCTATAAGTTTCCGTGTAAAATGGGTAAAAGACATTAATTATCGTCCTAAAGTCAAGAAAATACAGTTAAAGCAAGGTGTAATTAGCTGTAGATGATGCAGGGAAGTGTCCATCAGATTCGCTGTATCGGTGGTGCGAAGCTTTGGGCGAGGGAGTGGAGGGGCGCCGAAGGCGGTGCGTAGCACGGAGCGAAGCGAACCCACGCAACACCCCGACCCCTTGCAGCAAGGTGGTGGCATTTTTTTCACTGGGGCTGCTGCTGGGGACGCCCCCAAAAGAAAATTATAAATTAGGAATTAAGGAAAGAGAATATCCTTTATCGTCCGCCCTTGTCTTCGAACTGTAGCTGGTAGAGTTTTTTGTAGAGTCCGTTTAGCCTTAGCAGTTCTTGGTGTGTTCCCATTTCGATGATGTGTCCATGGTCGAGAACCATGATGTTGTCGGCCTTCTGGATGGTAGCCAGACGATGGGCGATGACAATGCTGGTGCGGTTTTCGGTGAGTTTGTCGGTGGCGAACTGGATGAGCTCTTCGGTTTCGGTATCTATGGACGAGGTGGCTTCGTCGAGGATGAGAATGCGAGGATTATAGACATAAGCCCTGATGAAAGAGATGAGTTGGCGTTGGCCTACCGACAGCATGCCACCCCTTTCGCCCACATGGTAATCGTATCCGTTCGGCAAGGTGTCTATGAAGCGGTCGGCACCAACCATCTTGGCGGCCTTGATGATTTCATCGCGGGAGATGGAGGTGTTTCTCAAGGAGATATTGTTTGCAATGGTGTCGGAAAAGAGGAAAACATCCTGCGACACATAGGCTATGTTCCGCCTCAAGGCAAGGAGTTCGTATTCGCGGATGTCTATGCCATCGAACTTGATGGAACCTTGGTTTATCTCATAAAAACGGTTCAAAAGACCTATGATGGACGACTTGCCAGCACCGGTAGCGCCAACGATGGCAAGCGTTTTGCCTGATTCGACTCGGAAAGAGATGTCTTTCAAAACCCAATCTTCGTCATTGTAGGCGAAGACCACGTTTTCGAATTCGATATTGCCTTTCATGTCGGTAGGGATGACTGTACCTGTGTTGACGGTGTTGGCATCGGTATCCATAACCTTGAAGATGCGTTCTGAACTGACCATACCCATCTGCAAGGTATTGAATTTGTCAGCCAATTCGCGGATGGGACGAAACAACATGTTTATGAACATGATGAAGGCAGTGATTTGACCGATGGAAGCGGTTCCCATCAGGGTTCCTCTGGCTCCCATCCACACCATCAGGCCCAACGATGCGGCAGAAAGTATCTCGACCACAGGGAAAAAGATGGAATAATACCATACCCCACGGATGTTTGCATCGGCATGTTTCTTATTGATGTCCATAAATTTGTCCATCTCCACCTGTTCGCGGTTAAAGAGCTGCACTACGCTCATTCCGGTGATGTGTTCTTGCACAAAAGTGTTCAGATTGGCTACCTGGGTTCGTACTTCCTTGAAGGCTTCCTTGATGCCGACCTGAAAATAATGCGTGGCAATCAAAAGCAATGGTATAACGGAAAGACTCATGAGAGAAAGGCGCCAATTGACATAGAACATGATGGAAATGAGGATGGTAAGCTGCAACAAGTCGCCAATGATGACGATAAGACCTTCAGAAAAGATGTCGGCGATGGTTTCCATGTCCGAAATGACACGAGTTATGAGCGTACCTATGGGAGTATGGTCGAAATATTTAAGGTTGAAGTTGATGATCTTGTCATAAAGTTTCTTCCTTAAATCCTTGATGACGGTTTGGCCAAGGGTATTGGTAAGAAAGGTGTGGTAATATTGCATTAGGCTTTGTAGAAGCAGCAAGGCAATCATAAGCAAAGTCATTTTCAAAAGACCATTTGCGTCGCCTTTGGCTATATAGTTATCGAGTGTATAATTAACCATCAATGGTCTCAATGGAGAGACAACGGCAATGGCAAAGGTGAGGAAAATGGAGATGTAAAATAGCCGTTTATATGGACCTACATAGTTATAGACCCTTTTAAGGATGGGATAATCAAACGCTTTGCCGGTAACTGCCATTGGTTATGTATTTTTTAGTTGTTTTGTTGGATGTTTAAGGAATAGAAGTTCAAGAAATATATGGATATTTGATATCGACAAGGTATAAGCCGCCAGCAGGCATCGATTCTCCGGCAGCAGAACGTTTTTTGCCCAAGATAATTTTATGAAGGTCTTCTGTTTCAAGCTTTCCTTGTCCAATATCAACCAAAGTCCCTACAATTGCCCGAACCATATTCCGTAAAAAACGGTTGGCAGTGATGGTAAAGACCAGTCTATTGTCCTTTTCAAGTTTCCAATGGGCACTGTTAATGATGCAGTCATTTGTTTTTACCTGCGTCCTCGACTTGCTGAAGCAACTGAAGTCGGTATAAGGAATCAAGAGCTGTGCAGCCTCATTCATCTTGGCCACATCGAGTTTGCCATAAAGAAAACAGGAGAAGTTTTCCAGAAATGGATCCTTCTCTTGAGTAATGATGTATTTGTAAGTCCTAGAAAGAGCATCAAAACGCGCATGAGCATCCACGGAAACTGGTATGATTCTCTTTATGGCCATGTCTTTTGGCACCATGCAGTTCAATTGAAAGGCCCATTTGTCCAATGTAGACTTGTTACCTGTTTTAGAAACATCAAAATGAGCAAAGAACTGTTTCGCATGCACCCCTGTATCTGTTCTTCCTGCCCCAAGCGTTCTTATATCTTCCTGAAAAAGCGTACATAAAGCCGCATTTAACTCTGCCTGAACAGAATGTGCATTCTTTTGTATCTGCCAACCATGATAATTGGTACCTACAAAAGACATTTCAATGAAAAAACGGTATTTGGACATAATTTATGAGGCTGCAAAGATAATAACTGATGCGCTTATGCTTCATCATCATGTTTATTATGTTTGACTTAATAAATATTTTATTGTAATATTTTATGATTTTCATTTCTTCTGCTTTTTATACTATTTTAAATGGTAGTTTTGGCCGCTCAATAAATAAATATTAAATGAAAAAGAAAATTACAATTGCTCTTTTGGCCATTTTCATGGCCGTTTTTACGTATGATGCCTTAACGAATGTGGGGCATACAAGCAGTAGCGGTGCTCCTGCCGGATATGTAGGTGCTCCTGCAAACCCAAACACCTGTGCAACAGGAACTTGCCATGGTGGCACAGCCGTTACCACCCAAGCAGGATGGATAACATCCAATATTCCGGCAAGTGGGTACATTGGAGGCCATGTTTACACCATTACTGCCACTGCCACCAAATCAGGTGTGGTAAAGTTCGGTTTCGAGATTGGATGTCAGAATACCATCGGGGCTCCATTGGGAACTATCGTCAACACCAGTACTCAAACTCAAATCGTTGGAGGTTCTTACATCACACATTCTTTAACTGGTACATCAGGAACAAATTCAAAGACATGGACCTTCAACTGGATTGCTCCAGTTTCTGGAACAGGAACGGTAACTTTTTATGGTTGCTTCAACTGTACAAATAATGATAGTCATGATACTGGCGACATCATCTACACTTCTACCATGTCTGCCAGCGAATACACCAACTCCGGATTGGATGCTGGTGCAGTGGCTGTAACTTCTCCCACATTGAATGTATGCACCAATAGCGTTACTCCAACAGTGAAGGTAAAGAACTTCGGAACAGTGGCCATGACCAGTTGCGATGTCAAATATCAGGTAGATAACAACGCACCTGCCACATTCTCATGGACTGGTAGCCTTGCTGCAGGTGCCACTACTACAGCTACCTTGCCAGCTCAAACCGTTACTCCTGGTGTTCACACTTTCACAGCATACACTGCCAACCCAAATGGAACTGCTGATACAGTTTCTGCCGATGATACCGCAAAATCTTACTTTACGGTGCCAGGTGCTGGTATCACATTCACAGAAGGCTTCGAATCAGGAATATTTCCTCCTGCAGGGTGGTCAATGGTAAATCCTGACAACAGTTATACTTGGACTCCTACTGCAACTGCTCACCATACTGGTGGCATGTCTGCCATGATGGACAACTATCGTTATGCAAATGCCTCTGGTGCCCTAGATGATCTCATCAGCCCAAGCATCGATCTTACCTCTGCCACATCGCCCATGTTGTCTTTTTATGTGGCTTATGCAGAATACACTTCCAATCCTCCTGAAACCTTGACGGTCTTTATCTCCACCGATTGTGGTGCCACCTATACCTCCATCTACACCAAATATGGTACCGCTACCGTAACCGGAACTTCCCTTTCCACTGCAGCAGCCACTACCAACGAGTTCGTTCCCACTTTGGCACAATGGCGAAAGGATTCCGTCAGCCTTAGCACCTATGCTACCGCCACCAACGCCATCTTCAAGTTCAGAAATACCAACAAGTTCGGAAACAAGTTATATCTCGACGACATCAACATCACCGGCGTTAGCGGCATCAATGAAATCAACACCAGCATTGCCGATTTCAAGGTATTCCCAAATCCAGCTACCGACAACATCAGTATAAACTATTCCCTCACGCAACACGAAAATGTCTCCATCAAGTTATACGACATCTATGGAAAGCAGATTTCTACCATGCTCGACAAAACTCAAGACCAAGGAACCTATGCCCAGCAGTTCGAAGTGAAGAATCTCCCTGCCGGATTGTACCTCGTATATATTACAGCCGGACAATCCACCCTCACCCGCAAGGTAATGATCAACTAATAGCAATAAACCATCCCCCAAAAAGGTCCCTTTTTCATCGAAGAAGGGACCTTTTTGCATTTACATAAATAACTCCTGCCCTCATTTATAATCTATAATTCATAATCTATAATTCTTTTTTGAAGCCTATATCCTCTTCTCGTCCCATCTTCGTCCCGCTATCCGCTGTAGCCGCTGTATCCCCAGTTCCGATACAAAACAGCGGGCTGCCGCTACTATCGGGGCTATTTTCCGAAGGCAGGTTGCTTCGAATTGGCTTTTAGCATATGGACGATAAACTTTGATAATGTTCAGGAACCTAGTTCCTGCTGTATCAGAATTCAATACTGCTGTATCAGGCTTCAATACTGCTGTATCAGACTTCGATACAGCTGTATCAGACTTCGATACTGCTGTATCAGACTTCGATACAGCTGTATCAGACTTCGATAAAGCTGTATCAGACTTCGATACAGCTGTATTGGACTTCGATACAGCTGTATTGGACTTCGATACTGCTGTATCAGACTTCGATACAGCTGCATCAGACTTCGATACAGCTGCATCAGACTTCGATCTCAATCATATTCTTGAATACTGGGTATGTCCAAACAACTGTGTCATTTTACATTACGGTTTAGACATTCTATCGGCAAATTTAATATTTAAATGGGAAACGATCATTTTCCAGTTATAGATTCCTCCTACCCAATCCTTT
>CAIWCG010000106.1 GCA_903911135.1 uncultured Bacteroidota bacterium | reverse complement strand
CTCGAAACTCCTTGAAGTTTCCTTGAAGCTCCTTGAAGTTTCCTCGAAACTCCTTGAAGTTTCTTCGAAACATCAAGGGATTGCCAAAAAACACCTTGAGATTGCGTTTCGGAAGCTCTGTTTTCCCGATTTTCATCATGGGCTTGGTAGTTGGGAGGGTGGAATGGAGCGGGTAGGGGAGGGTGTTTTCAGAATTTGGCTGCGGCGAAAAGGCGAAGCCTTTTCGCCGCAGCCAGGTTTCTCATAAAAAGCCGATTCGAAGCAACCTGCCGTCATAACTAGCCCCGATAGTAGCGGCAGCCCGCTGCTTTGTGTCGGCAATGGGCAGGCAGCGGCTACAGCGGATAGCGGGACTGGCCATGATACGAGATGAGACCATAGGCTCCTTAAAAGAATTATGAATTAAAATAAGGGGTGGGTGGCTTAACGCTTGATTTTATATGTTTGCGGGCGTAAATAATTTTTAGGTGCGTTTCTCGTTGATATCCTCAAATAATGAACTATGAAGAAAATTCTTGGTAAGCTGAACAATAGACAAAAAGCGTGGTTTTGGTGTTTCACCATCGGCAATGGACTCTTTTTTTTGATGATTACCGTCCTTGCCCAGGCCGATTTGGTCAATGCTTTGGCTTTGCTGCTCATCACGCAGTTTCTGGTGGTGGCTTATTATATGAGCATTCGCAATGACCGACCGAAATCGAAGGGGCGCGAATGGCTTGATGCCATCGTTTTTGCGGTGGTGGCGGCTACCCTAATCCGTTCTTTCTTCTTGGAGGCGTTTACCATCCCTACCTCGTCGGAGGAGAAGACGCTGATGATAGGCGACTTCCTGTTTGTGAGCAAAAGCAGCTATGGTGCGCGTTTGCCGATGACTCCCATAGCGTTTCCTTTTGCCCATCATACCATGCCCTTGCTCGGAACGAAGGCTTATGTGGAATGGCCTAAGATTCCTTATTACCGATTGCCGGGATTTGGCAAGATTGAGAATTATGATGCCGTGGTTTTTAACTATCCTGATGGCGATACGGTGGCTTTGAATGCTCAAGACCAGAGTTATTATCAGCTATGTCGGGATTTTGGTCGGGAAAATGTATGGCGCAATGATTTGCAGAACCCACAGACCGGTCAGCCTTATTTTGGAACCATCACTGCTCGTCCTGTAGATAAGCGAGAGAACTATATCAAGCGTTGTGTTGCCATTGCCGGCGATAAACTGTATATAACCAAGGGAAATGTTTACCTGAATGACAAACCTGCTCTGAATGTAGGCACCATGCAATACAACTATCAGGTTCATACCGAAGGTACTCCCATAAATTCTAACATCTTGGAGAAATATGACATTACTGAACAGGTGAGGCAGCTGCAGAATGGCGATTTCGAAGTGTTTTTACCGAACGATAAGTTGGAGGACTTCAAGAAAATTAGCATCGTAAAGGCCATGAGACCACTGATAGAGGATAGCGGTGTATATTCCCCACGAATCTTTCCTCATAGCCCCAGTTACAAATGGAATGTTGACAACTTTGGTCCGCTGGTAATACCGAAAGCCGGCATGACGGTGACATTGGATACCACCAACATTGTGCTTTATGACCGCATTATCGGGGTGTATGAGCATAATGACCTGAAAGTTAAAGGCGACAAGATATTCATTAACGGCAAAGAGTCCAACAGCTATACCTTCAAGATGAATTATTACTGGATGATGGGCGATAACCGCCACAACTCTGCCGATTCACGCTTCTGGGGTTTCGTTCCGCAAGACCATATTGTAGGGAAAGCCGTATTCATCTGGTTATCATTAAAGGAAAACACCACCATAGGAAACAAATTCCGATGGAACAGATTCTTCACCTTCGTAAAACCCGAAGGCCTCTCCAGGTCTTACTTCCTACCTTTCGTAATAGTTGTCGGATCCATCTTCCTTGGCTTCTACTTCTATGGCAAACGAAAGAAATCGTCTTAAATACCAATAAGCCCTCCAATATTCATCCATGATAAAGCTTATAACCAGGTTGAATAGACGCCAGAAAACGAAATTCATCGTCCTTTCTTCCTGCAACTTCCTCTTTTTTCTAATCATCTTCCTCGGTGCTGGAGCAGCCTTCCTTGTTGCTGCCATCATCTTCGGGTTCATTCAGTTTTTGATCACCATCTATCACATGACACTCAAGCCGGATGGGCCAAGACACATGAGCAGCGAATGGTTTCACGCAATCATATTTGCACTTACGGCTGCGATTATCATCAGGTCGTTCATGATTGAGGCATTTACCATCCCGTCTTCATCCATGGAGAAAACTTTGCTGGTAGGCGACTTCCTTTTTGTAAGCAAACTCAACTATGGTCCACGCTTGCCCATGACTCCTGTGTCGTTTCCCTTCGCTCATCACACCATGCCCTTTTCCGATAATAAATCTTACATGGAATGGCTCAAAATACCCTACTTCCGTCTGCCGGGATTCACAAAAATCAAAAATAATGACGTCGTGGTATTCAATTATCCCCGCGAAGATTATCGCCCCATAGACAAACGTGAACACTACATCAAAAGATGTATGGGAACTCCTGGCGATACCATGCTCATCAGCCACGGAGATGTGCTGATAAACGGCAAAAAGCTGCCATTTCCTGACCATGCCCTAATGAACTACCATGTAAAGACCGACGACGTGGCGTTCTTTGAAGACAGCATAAGATATATAGAATCCTACCAGCACCAACTCGTGTCGAACATGGGCGACTATATCGTATCCCTCTCCAAATCTGGCCTCGAACAGCTCAAAAAGATGAAAAACATCTCCTTGGCAGAACTATTGAGCGACGAAGATGTGACACATTACTACGCCACGATGCTCTTCCCCTACGATCGTATGCATACCTGGGACATCAATAACTACGGACCCATCATCATCCCGAAAAAGGGCGATTCGGTGACGCTGAATGACACCAACATGGCCATCTACAAACGCCTCATAACCGTTTACGAACACGCCCGACTCACCTACAAGGCCAACAAGCTAAACATAAATGGTGTGGAAACCAACACCTACGTATTCAAGAAAAACTACTACTTCATGATGGGCGACAACCGCTACTTTTCTGAAGACTCACGCTTCTGGGGATTCGTCCCCGAAGAACACATCGTAGGCAAAGCCACCCTCGTATGGATGTCTTGGGATGCCGACGCCAAGGGACTCCACAAAATTCGCTGGAGACGCCTCTTTCACTGGATAAACTGACGATTTTTTTTCTTAGGAGCCTACAGTCTCCACTCGCATCATGGTATAATACCCGCCAGCCATCAGTTATCCCTCCCCAAGGCACGCCAATGCCACCGCACAAGGGGATAACCTTGGGCATGTCGGGGCTAGTTATGACGGCACGTTCGCCGAAACAGCTTTCATCACAAAACTTCATCCCTATAAGCCAAGAAATCATCCGCCAAAAATCAATAACCTTACGCCAAGCCCCAAAAATCATCCGCCAAACCCCAAAAATCATCCGCCAAATGCCAAAAATCATCCGCCAAAACCGAAAAATCGTACGCACAAACCCAGAAATCGTACGCAGAAACCCAACTTTTGCCCTGCTTTTTTGACTTTTGGCGTACGATTTTAGGCCCTTGGTTCAAGAAAACCGAAGGTCTTAGTCATTAATTATCAATTCATTAGATAAAAATAAAGGCACTGTTCACCAAACCTGTCCTTCGGTTCATGAAACTCCAGACTCCACAAAAAAAATAACCCTACTGCCATAGTGCCGCTTCGGACCATGGCAATAGGATTATTATTCCAGATAAAAATCTTAAACTTCTAATTCATCAGCACCACCTTTTCGGTAGTCACCGTCTTGCCGTTATCCATCTTGATGAAATAAATTCCTCTCGCCTTCGAGCTCAAATCCATTTTATACTGGCTGCCAGCAATATTCTCCACCTTCACATCTGTAATTTTCTCACCCATGGCATTGAAAACAGTAATGGTGGTAGGTTCGTTGGTGTTCATTTCAATCATCACGATTCCGTTGGTAGGGTTCGGATAGATTTTGGTGCAGCAGTTGTCGTTGCTGGCATTTTTCACATCGGTAGTGATATAAAGCGGCGTGCTCCACAAACCACGGCCAAAAGTCCCTGCACGCAGCAAGCTGGCCGTTACCTGAATGTTGAGGTCATACACACAAACATTCGGCAGTCCGTCATTAAACGCCACCCAAGAACCAAATTGGGAAGGGTCGGTATAGAAAACCCCGATGTCGGTGCCTATATAAACGGCATCGGTGGTATTCGGCACGTAAACCATGCAATTGATGGGGGTGTTCGGCAGGTTAGCCGTCACATTCGTCCAGGTAAGTCCGCCATCAGTGGTTTTATACACCTTCTTTGCCGCATTGAAACCGCCTATCGTCACCCAAACCGTGTTGGCATCGGTAGGCTTGATGCAGATGGAGGTAATCGCCACCAGAGAATCCAGAACGAGGGAGCCTGTCACTTCCGTCCAGGTAGTTCCGCCGTTAGTGGTTTTGAAGAGATGAGCAGGAGTGTTTCGCCAGGTATAGTTATTTCCCCATGCAGCATATATATAATTCGAATCGGACTTAGCCGCAGCGACAGCCATTACCAAATCGGTGGCTACTCCAGTAGGCGTGTTCGATATTTGCGTCCAATTGCTGCCTTGGTTGGTAGATCTCCACAGGTCAGCATAGCCGGCATATAGTTTCAGGTGATTGTTAGGGTCTATGATGTAAGGAGTAACCCAAGCTCCAGAGCCGCTTTGGCCCGTAGGAGCACGAGAAGACCAAGTGCTTCCACCATTTGTAGATCTGTATAGAGCCCCGTTGTAAGTGGTGCAATACATGGTGTTGGCATTGGTATAATCTACAGCGGTTATCATGCCATCACCGCCATGTGTCTGCGACCAAGCGCCAGCGTTGTATTTGTTGGTGCCATTGTCTTGCGCCCCGCATGAAATGATGTTATTAACCGTCTGTGCACTGCTAGCACTATACATCTCCATGATAGTAAGTCCGGAACTGATGTTGGTCCAGGCAGCACCGGAGTTAGTGGATTTGTGAATGCCTCCATCACAGGCGGCATATATTGTAGAGCCGCTGCCTGGCAGGTACATCAAACGATGAATGTCGGCATGAACATAGTTTGTTTGATTTGTTGCCGTACTCCAATCCGTAACGTTGGTCCAGGTAGTGCCACCATTGGTAGATTTCCAGATATTAACGCCGCCAATGAAGATGGTTCCAGAGGTAGTTGTGGAAGCGGCGATGGAATTATCATACCAACCCTGACCACCTGCATCACTGCCGTTGGTGGTCCATCCAAAGATATTTGGAGAGCTTGACATCTGCGTGTAGGTTCCTCCACCATCGGTAGATCTATATAGACCATAGAAACTGTCGTCGGTATTATTGGAGAAGAGTGCATAGACATAATTGGTATCTATCGGGGTAACTGCAAGTTCTATCCTATCCACATTGGTATAGGTGGCTATATTGGTAAAGTTCAGCCCACCATTGGTCGAACGAAATATACAGGAGTCGGTACTTGCATAAACCACATTGGGATTATTCGGTTTGAACTTCACATCCCACACCCTTGTTCCAGCCATGGTGGTAGTCCAGGTGGCACCACCGTCAGTAGTTCTCATCACACCGTCTTTAGTGGCAGCAATCAGTATGCTCGAATTCGTTGGATTGATGATCAGTTTACAGATGTAGGTGCGGGAACTTATGCTCAAGGACAAACCTGTAGTGTTCCACGTAGCACCGCCGTCCAATGACTTCATCACGCCATTGGAATAGGTATCTCTTCCGTCTGCATCTCCAGTAGAGATGTAGATGATGTTGGTATCTATCGGATCGACCACAATATCTGTGATGCCAAGCGTGGCAAGCAAATCCGTTGTGGTAGGATTCCAGGTGGTTCCTCCATTATATGATTTCCAGAAACCACCACCGGGAGCACCTACATACATGGTAGTCGGGTTCAAGGGGTTAAAGGCAATGGTGTTCAATCTGCCAGAACCTCCACCGGTAGGAACCGTTCCAGGACCCATAGAAGACCAGCTTGCAGTGATGCTGCTGATGTTTTTTGTTCGCTTGTTGCTGGTGTTCTGAAACTTTTTCGCTTCCTTGTAGGCAATCATGGGGTCTGGAAACGAACCATCCGGCATCAACCTGCGACTGTTAATCCATTCCCATCTTTTAAACTGAACATAAGACGACATGTCCCCTTTTTCACTCTGTTCGCCGATGTCAGCGTCTTTCACTTTAGTCATGTCCACTCCTTTAGCATTCCAGTAGTCGTAAAAAGACTTTTGAATCTCCCTAAAAGTAGGGTTGGAATTGTTCTTTAAAGCCTTCATCCAAGGCTGTGCGCTTACATTGCCGGCAACAGCAAATAGCATGACAATGATTACAAATTTTCGTAAGTGATTTTTCATTTTTTATATGTTTAAATTAATGTTCAATATTTAATGATGCAAAAATAGGTAATTAAAATGTTAAAAATCTTAACTTTTTAAAGAATTGTTAGTCTTGTTAATATATTTGGGATGTAAGGCAATTGCTTATTCTTGATTGGACTTATATGGTTTCATGCAGTTTAAATACCGTGATGTTCCGAGATTTCCATCAATAAGTAAACAAGTAATGATTTTGGCCTGATATTTGAAACATGCCTATCAAGTTCATTGAATGCATTGAATGATTGATTGGTAAAATATACTACCCCTATTTTTTGGCAGATAAAAAATTTGTACAAAATATTTTAAAGTAGTAATTTTGCATCGTTAAAAATAGAAATGTAACGGGAATGCCGAAGCCCGATGGAAGTAGGCAAAATATAAATATAAATTAAAGATGAGACAAGTAAAATTAGTAATGGTGATGTTAGTTCTTTTTGTAGGTTTATCTAACGTTAAAACTTATGCAAAAGGTGAAACGAAAACTGTTGACATCAAAACTTCTGCTGTATGCGAAAGCTGTGAAGCCAAGATTTCACGCGGATTAAAGAAGGTGGACGGAGTAAAAAAGAGCAGCATGAACGACCAAACAAAGGTGGTGACGGTAACTTACAATCCTGACAAAACCGATCCTGACAAAATCAGAAAGGCGATTACCATGATTGGTTATGATGCCGACAACATGAAAGCAAACACCGAGGCTTATGACAACCTCGAGAAATGCTGCAAAAAAAGTTGTACCAAGTAACTGAACTTTTTTAAGAACAGGAAAACCATTCCTGATGGCTGGCGCTATCGGGAGTGGTTTTACTTTTTTATGGCAAGTTTATTTGTCAATTTTACACTTCTTCAATTTTTAATTTTTCAGGTCAATCTTAGTCAAATTGTCCTCTTGTAAGAATGTTGTATGTATTGCTTCTATATTTTGACTTTATTTATGGCTGTTTAAGCTAATGTCATCAAATAACCCTATATCAGGTTTCTATCAAGTGTGTGATTAGTTTTATTTTATTTGATACAAGTGTTAATTTTTGGGCAATTCCTTGACATCAGAGAGGGGTAAAAAGTAATGACTGGGCACTTCTGATGGATGAGAAAGGGCTAAAAAGTACTGACTGATTCCCTCCACAAAAAGGGAGAGCATCAGAAAGTACTGACTGGTTCGTTCCTTAAAAAAAGAGCGTTCCAGAAAGTAATGACTGGTTCGTTCCGTAAAAAAGGAGAGTACCAAAAAGTAACCCCAGTGGTTTTTACAGCGTTATTTAACCTTCAAATAGTATTTCTCTTGGTATTTCTTTGCTTAAAACTCATCAATAAAATGATGTTTCATAAAACAAAATGCCACCAAGATAATCGCTCGGTGGCATTTTTAATGCTGTTATATATAGAGTTATTACCTCACCCACTTTTTGGTAAGTGTCGCTCCCTTGTCAGTAATTAGCTGCAAGAAATAAATGCCTTGAGGATAGTTTGATAGGTCCAAATCGATACGATTGCCTGCCAAAATTTCTGACGCACTAAGCTGCCCGATAGCATTGAAAATATTCAAATGAATGGTTTCATTTACTTCCTTGTTGATGCTCAAGGTGTTTGATGAAATTGCATATGAAATGTTTGGGAAGGCATTGTTCGCCTCCAAGACATTGGTAGTGGTAATGATGTTGACATCATAATCTTCACATTCACCATAGTTCATTACGTCGGTAGCAGAACTGCTGGCATTGCAAGGCAATATCAGGTAGTTGTTGAAAAGATTATATACTTGATCATTGACCTGACGGACACGCATGCGGGTAATTCCACCTACGGCAGTAAGCGGAACGGTGAAATTGGTATTGATGGAAACAGAACCAGGGCCAATAGGGCTCATGGGGGCATTCATTGCAATTTTTTCTGTGGCGGTATCGAAAACATTGTCATGATTGAAGTCAATCCAAGCACCATACCCGTCGCTGAAGGCATCAAATGTAAAGCTGATGGTATAGGAGTTTCCTGCCGTGAGTACGACGGCGTTAAGGTTGTTGTAATAAACATAGTGTGGTGCAGCCTGCTGATTGGTGGGATTGTTCAGACTACCGAGGGTTACCTTGCTTATCCATTCGGGTAGAGGTGGACCGCTGTTGTCATCAAAACTGCCGTCGCAGTAAGGGCTTGGATTGGTGATTTGTGCTTTTCCAAATAAAAAGGAAAGCAGGATGGACGTTAGGAGTACTGTTTTCTTCATGATTTATTTTATTAATTTGAACACAAAGGTAAGAAGAAATTTGTAAAGTAATACCAACAGTTTTATGGAGCGTCAAAATATGGAGTAGGGGAGAGGCAAAAATCCATAGTGGTTGTTTGCTTTATATATACAGTATGTGGAATGGATTCCTATGGGTTTCCATGATCATTTGAAACCGTATGTTTTTTTGATTGCAGCAGTTAAAAATTCATTTAACAAATACTTAACCGAACGAGACTATAATAATTAAGAAATTGGTATCGTTTTTGAATTGTTCACAGTCATCCAAACAGCAAAATTGTCAAAGAATAAATGATGGATATGTCAAAAATTTCATTGTATTCAAATCAATCTTTAAGGAGAGGCATTGGCATAAATTTTGAGAATTTATCAACATTGATAAACATATTCGTTAAAACTGAGGTATAATCAAAATGTATAATCAAAAAGTAAAAGAAAGTATGATGAAGTTATTTAAAAAGTATGCGGCAATGGTGCTGATAGCAGGCATTGCAGGATTTGCAGGCGCGATGGTTTTTAATATGACAAACAAGCAGTCTGCCTATGTTCATTACGTTCAAGGTGCTAATGCGCGCCTAACGAATTTTACTCCTACGCCTCCTGAAATGGCGAATGATTTTACACATGCTGCCGAGATGACCGTTCACGGTGTGGTGCATGTAAAGACGTATTATGAGCAGCGACATTCCAACAATCCATTTCAGTTCAATGATCCATGGGGAGGCCTATTCGGCAGTCCTTTCGGGCAACAGCAACCACAGCAGGTGGAAGCAAGCGGTTCTGGTGTTATAATCACTGATGATGGCTACATTGCCACAAACAACCATGTCATCGAAAATGCGGATAAGGTGCTTGTAACGCTGAATGACAAACGGGAATATTCTGCCAAGGTAATAGGCAGGGATCCCACCACCGATTTGGCCTTGTTGAAGATAGATGAAAAGGGTTTGCCCTTCATAAATTATGGCAATTCGGATGATGTAAAAGTTGGGCAATGGGTGCTTGCAGTTGGCAATCCATTCAATCTCACCTCCACCGTTACAGCCGGTATCATCAGTGCAAAGGGCAGGAACATAAACATCCTTCAAGGCAATACAAAGATAGAGTCGTTCATTCAAACCGATGCAGCCGTAAATCCAGGAAACAGTGGTGGAGCTTTGGTCAATACCAGTGGTGAGTTGATAGGCATTAATTCTGCCATTGCCTCCAATACCGGTTCTTACACTGGCTATTCTTTTGCCATCCCTGTCAATATAGTTAAGAAAGTCATCGGAGATTTATTGGAATTCGGCACAGTTCAGCGTGCTTTCATAGGTATCAGCATTGCCGATATCGATTCCAAGCTTGCCGAAGAAAAAGGTATCAAGAACATCAAGGGAGTTTATGTTGCTGGCCTCACTGATGGTGGTGCAGCACAGGAAGCCGGAGTTAGGGAAGGAGATGTTATCACAAAGGTTGGCGATGTGCCTGTCAACTCCTCCTCCGAACTGCAGGAGCAAGTAAGCCGTTTCCGTCCAGGAGACCATGTAAATGTTTCCTTGACCAGAGGCGAAGCGGAGAAATCCTTAACCATAGTTTTAAAGAACAAGAACAATAATACGGACTTGGTGAAGGCAGATAAGGTAGAACTGGTAACTCTGATGGGTGCCGAATTCAGCAGCGTACCTCGGGAGGAACAGAATAAACTTGGCATCAGTGGAGGAGTGAAAGTGTCAAAACTAAATGGTGGCAAACTTCGCTCTGCTGGCATCAGGGAAGGTTTTATCATTACCAACATTGACAAGCGGGAGATTCATAGCACCGATGATTTGGTCAATGTACTGCAAAATAAAACCGGAGGAGTTTTGATTGAGGGAGTCTATCCAAATGGCATGAGAGCCTATTATGGATTTGGTTTATGATGATAAATGCTTTAAACCTGCTAAGATTTGTTTTGTCAGAAGAAAATAATTTCGTAACTTTGGGTGTAAATTAAAAATCAAATAAAATGAGGCAACTGAAGATTCAAAAAACCATCACGAACAGAGAAAGCTCTGCTCTTGAGAAGTACCTGCAGGAAATCGGCAGAGAAGTTTTGATTAATGCAGATGAGGAAGTCATCCTCGCCCGCAAAATCAAGGAAGGTGACCAGCAAGCTTTGGATAAACTCACAAAAGCCAATTTGCGATTTGTCGTTTCCGTTGCCAAGCAATATCAGAATCAGGGAATGACCTTGCCCGATTTGATCAATGAAGGCAATCTTGGTTTGATAAAGGCTGCTCAACGTTTTGATGAAACAAGAGGTTTTAAGTTTATCTCCTATGCCGTCTGGTGGATTCGTCAATCTATCCTCCAGGCATTGGCAGAACAGTCCAGAATAATCCGTTTGCCTTTAAATCAGGTAGGTAACATCAATAAGATCAATAGGGCATATTCCAAACTCGAACAGGAATTCGAGCGTGAACCTACTATCGATGAAATCGGTACCCTGTTGGAGTTGTCAATTGATAAGGTGGTTGATTCGATGCGTGTGTCTGGCAAAACCATGTCCATGGATGCACCCTTTGTTCAAGGCGAAGAAAGCAGTTTGATAGATGTGCTCGAAAACGAAGATACCCCCGAAACTGATAATGGCCTGATAACAGAATCTTTAAGGCATGAAATAGAACGATCCTTAAGTACCTTAACTGCCAAGGAAAAGGAAGTGATCAAGTTATTTTATGGCTTGGGGGTGCCACATGGTTGGACATTGGAGGAAATCGGTGCCAAGTTCAACCTTACGAGAGAACGGGTTCGTCAGATAAAGGAAAAAGCCATCCGTAGGTTGAGACACAAGTCCAGAAGCAACTTGTTGAAGGCATACCTTGGTTAATTCCAATTATTAATTTAATTTTGCGCCGCTTATGAGTCGGCTGAAAACAATATTACAGGGACGCAAGCAATTGCGTCCTTTGTTTTTTAATAAATAAATATATTAACATTAAAAATTAAAGTCATGATTGAAACAAAGAGTAAGTACGAATCCGAATTGAAAGAATGGATCGACCACGAAAAATCTGCATTGGATCTGATCCATGTTGTCGGAAACTTGTGGTTCGACAAATCAGTCGAGCTCATCATCTTCCGAAACCAATTGGTGGACAGAAGTGCCAGCGAAATCCTTAACCTCCATCTTTACGCCAAGAACATCATCAACGAACCCATTCAGGTTCACGATACCTTGATGCTTGCCAAAGGAATTTATGAGTTGGATATCGCCCCTTCCCGTCTCGACATAGGCAGGTTGGGTGCCGAATGGCTCAAGGAAAAAGCAAATTTCGCTACACCAAAAGATTTCTTGGTTTCCAAACTTGGCAATTTCATCGGTCAAGATAAACGGGTGCTGGTTCCCAAAGACGTAGTCCTTTATGGCTTTGGCCGTATCGGCAGGTTGGTTACCCGAGAATTGGTTGCTCAAGCCGGAAAGGGCGAACAGCTTCGTCTGAAAGCCATCGTTACACGCGATAACAGCGATACCGACATCACCAAACGTGCCGATTTGCTTCGAAACGACTCTGTTCATGGTCCATTTCCTGGTACCGTCATCGAAGACTTTGAAAACAAGGCGCTTATCGTAAATGGCCACACCATCCACATGATTGCAGCCAAAAATCCTGATGAAGTCGATTACACGCAATACGACATCAACGATGCTCTGCTTATCGACAATACTGGTATTGCCCGAGACAGAGAAGGCCTAAGCAAACACCTCAAATCAAAAGGAATAGGAAAAGTGCTGCTCACCGCTCCCGGAAAAGGCGACATCCCAAACATCGTCCATGGAATCAATCAAAACGAATACAAGGCCGACGAAACCGTCTTCTCTGCCGCCTCCTGCACCACCAATGCCATCGTACCGATTTTGGCAGTCATCGACAAAACCTTAAGCGTCACCCGTGGCCATATCGAAACCATACACGCCTATACCAACGACCAAAATCTGTTGGACAACTACCACAAAAAATACCGTCGTGGCCGTGCAGCAGCCTTAAACATGGTCATCACCGAAACAGGTGCCGACAAAGCCGTGGCAAAAGTCCTCCCAAACCTCACCGGAAAGCTCACCGGCAATGCCGTTCGAGTACCAACTCCCGACGTTTCCTTGGCCATCCTCAATCTCACCGTAGACAAAGAAGTCACCAAAGAAGAAGTCAATGCCATCCTAAAAGATGCCGCCCTAAATGGCGAACTGGTCGAACAGATACAATACTCCTACAGCAACGAACTCGTATCCTCCGACCTAGTCGGAAACCCATGCGCCTGCATAGTAGATAGCCCCGCCACCATCGTCTCAAAAGACAAAAAAAGCATGGTGCTATACATCTGGTACGACAACGAATACGGCTATTCACGCCAAGTCGTCCGTTTCGCCAAACACCTCTCAAACGTCGTCCGCCTCACCTACTACTAGGCAATACGATTCCTAATCCACACCCAAATGGCAGATGTAACCCTTACATCTGCCATTTTCTTTTCTCCCCATTCATAATTTATAATTCATTATTTATAATTTCTAAAAGGAGCCTATATCCTCCACTCGTATCATGGTGCGTCCCGCTATCCGCTGTAGCCGCTGCATCCCCCTTGCCGATACAAAGCAGCGGGCTGCCGCTACTATCGGGGCTATGCCTCCACGGCAGGTTGCTTCGAAGCAACATCACCCCCAAAACAACTGATGACAGCCAACTTATTACCGACGACAGGCAACTTATCCCAGACAACAGGCAACTTATCCCAGACGACAGGTAACTTATGCCAGACAACAGGTAACTTATTACCGACGACAACCAACTTATGCCAGACAACAGGCAACTTATGCCAGACGACAGGCAACTTATTACCGACGACAGGCAACTTATGCCAGACGACAGGTAACTTATGCCCGACGACAACCAACTTATGCCAGACAACAGCCCAAAGATGACAGACAACAGCAGTTTTATCGCATAAAACGCCTCTAATCCTATAAATACAGATTGGAAATTAATCCCAATACCCCTCCAATGATTAGATTTGCAGCCTAAACAAAGACGAAAACGAATAAATATGTTAGAAGTAAAACCATCACAGATACCCAATGCAGGCAAAGGATTATATACCACCCACGACATCAAAAAGGGAGACGTGGTATGCGAATACGAAGGTGAAAAAGTAACCTGGAAAGAATGCGAAAGACGCAACGAAGCCCAGACATCGCAAGGCGTATATTATTTTTATATCAGCCCCAAGAACTGTGTCGATGCACAATATACCATGGATGCCAAGGCACGATATGCCAATGATGCAGCTGGCTTTGGGCGTGTACCCGGCTTAATGAACAATTGCGTTTATGAAGTCCGAAAAGGCAAACCTTACATCATAGCCACCCGAAACATCAAGGCGGGGTCCGAAATATTGGTAAGCTATGGCCGTTCTTATTGGCGTACCCTCGCAATTAATCTTAAAAAAGAAGCTGAAAAATAGAAAATGTTCGATTCTATCTGGAAACATAAGCGTTTGATTGGCGGTTTGGTTTTCACCATATGTCTGCTGGTATTAGTGGATTCAATAGCCTATTCCAATGCAAAGTCGAAGACGGTAAATGCTTCGTCCAACGAAAATAAGGAACTGGCCTTTGTTAGCGATACCCAAGACCCGATGTGGATAGAACGCCTATATCTTCAGGAAAACCATAACCGAAAAGCAACCGGTTTGATATTTAAGGATATTGATGCCAGAAATCCATCGGCTCTATTCATTTTGGGCGATGTTATTTCCTTGAGCTATAAGGAAGACCGTTGGAAAACGATGGATAAATATCTTTCTGAAACAAAGCTTTTGGGTATTCCTGTTTATGGTCTTTTGGGCAATCATGAAGTCATGGTAGATCCGAGAAAAGGTGAAAACAATTTTCAAAAACGCTTCCCTGATCATTTCAAGACAGGCTATGTGGAGGCGTTGGACTCTGTGGCAGTGATATTATTGAACTCCAATTTCATTGAAATGACCAAAGAACAAATCGAAAGTCAGCAGAAGTTCTTGCAAGACAAGCTAAATACCCTTGATGAAGATAAATCGATAAAGTTGGTGGTGGTTTCCTGTCATCATTCACCTTATTCAAACAGTAAGATAGTTGGTTCTTCGAAACAGGTTCAGGAAAAATTCGTGCCATCATTCATTAAGTCCAAGAAAGCGAAATTATTTTTGTCCGGACACTCCCACAACTTCGAATATTTTAAGCATGAAGGAAAGGATTTTTTTGTGATAGGAGGAGGAGGAGGGTTGAATCAGCCACTAAATGCTGGGTTGGATAAGTTACCCGATTTGGCACCCGATTACAAGCCTATGTTCCATTACTTGACCATAAAGAGAATTAACGATCAATTGGAAGTTATTTCACACCGACTGAAGGAAGATTTTTCAGGTTTCGAAGAAGGTTTCAAGTTAAGCATTAATTAAAATTGTCTATATCCCAAAGCTTGGAATCCCTTAATCCAGCTTGTTATGCTTGCTGTAGTGGTCGGGGAAAGCAAACTCTGCATGATGATGTTTGACGATTTCCATGATTTTATAATTTACATCCTCTCGAACCATCAAATAAACATCATATTCCATGGTATTGACAAAATATAGGACCATGATGTTCAATGAATTAGGTCCAAATTCGAAGAAGCGAATCCTGCATTCATCATTTTTTGTTTGAGGATTAGTATCAAGGTAAATTTTTAGATCCTTAACGATGGATTTTATCTGTTCAATGGTAGTATCATAAGTAAGTGCGATGTTGAAAGATGCCCTTCTGGTACTTCTTAAAGACAGATTGTCGAGACCGGTATCCACCATCTTTTTATTTGGAATGGTAACAAAACTTTTTTCGAGAGTTCGGATACGGGTTGAACGAAACCCGATGCGTTCTACATTGCCGGTTATTTCACCTACTCTCACCAAATCGCCTTGCTTAAAGGGCTTGTCCAAGAAAATGGTAAATGAACCCAATAGGTTTTCTATGGTTTCCTTGGCTGCAAGAGCGACCGCCAAACCACCGATTCCAAGGCCGGTAATGAGAGAGGTAATGTTCAAATGAAAAATAACGCCGAGAATAAAGATTAAGCAAACCAATGAGACAAGAATCTTAATTCCATCACGAACAAAAGTTATCAATTGATCATTGTTGTTCGCTTCTATATTAACCGAACGATGGATGTTTACATAACCTGAAAAATCAACAATTCTGAAGATAACCCATGTGACCGAGAGGGTCATTGATGTTTGAAAAATCCTGAACAATACCAATCTCAAGCCAACATGTTCAATGGACACAATATTCCATTCGGCAGGGAAATGAAGTCTCTCAAAAGCAAAATAAAAAGCTAACAAGGAGACAAACAATGAAAATGGGTTGGTTAAAAGTATCAGGAATTGATGGCGGCCAACTCCAAAAGAAAACCGTCGAAAAATGTAATAAAGGATATTGGATAACAATTTGGCAAGAATGCGCTTGAAAATTAGACCAAAGCCTAAAATGGCAATAAACCAGAAATAATCGATTAATCGGTTATCTAAAAAGACTTTGTCAGCATATTCTTCCCACATATATTAAGTTTTTGAACGCCACAAAATTACGAAACAAGTTAGAATGGTGATAATTGTGACATTATTAAAATAATTTTCGTATTTTTGCAACGAATTAAAAACTAAATATCATGCTAGGTACAATTTTATTCATCACAAATTTATTTGAAGGTTGGGACGGAATCATCATAATAGTTGTCATACTGTTATTGTTTGGTGGCAAGAAAATTCCTGAGTTGGCTAAAGGATTAGGAAAAGGAATCCATGATTTCAAGAAAGCTTATAAGGAAGGCAACGATGAAAATCAACTTCCAGAAGGAAAACCTGAAGAAAAGAAATAGATTTTATTTTGAACAATTAATATTGAAGGGATACACGTTTTAAGGTGTCTCTTTTCAATATTTACATGTTTTGTTTATACCTAATTCAATTAAAGTAATTTGAAAAACTATCTTTCTTTATCATCCTTACAAACTGATTTAAAGAATGGAAACACTACTTGTAATGATGTGGTGACCGAGTATTTGAGTCGAATTGAAGGAAACAAGCATCTTAATGCATTTTTAGAAGTTTACGAAGACGAGGCTTTAAGTCTTGCAAAGCAAATTGATGTAAAAATCAAGCAAGGGACTGCTGGGAAATTGGCAGGGATGGTCATTGCGATGAAAGATGTAATCTGTCATAAAAACCATAAGGTTTCTTCCTCTTCAAAAATCATTGAAAACTTTACATCTTTATTTTCTGCTACGGTTGTAGAACGATTGTTGGCAGAAGATGCAATCATAATAGGGAGGACTAATTGCGATGAATTTGCAATGGGAAGTTCCAACGAAAATTCTGCTTTTGGTCCTGTTTTGAATCCAATTGACAATAAGCGAGTGCCTGGAGGCTCATCTGGAGGTTCAACTGCTGCTGTAGCTGCTGGTTTATGCCTGGCAGCTCTTGGTTCAGATACTGGTGGCTCCATCAGGCAGCCATCCTCATTTTGTGGGGTGGTCGGATTTAAACCAACTTATGGCCGGATTTCACGATATGGTTTAATTGCATACGCCTCTTCATTTGATCAAATTGGTCCAATCACCAATTGTGTTGAAGATGCAGCTTTAATTATGGAAGTGATTGCCGGCAAGGATGATTATGACAGTACCGCTTCATCCATTGCCGTACCTAAATATTCAGAAGAATTAAACAGTAAGGGTAAGGTTAAGATTGCATACATTTCAGAATGCATTGACAACCCGGGCTTGGACCCAGAAATTGCTGCCTATCTTAAGAATCTTATCCTAAAATTAAAGGAAGAAGGCCACACCGTTGAACCAGTAAGTTTCCCCTATCTGGATTATATGGTGCCTACCTATTATGTTTTGACTACTGCTGAAGCTTCATCGAATTTGGCACGTTTTGGAGGAATTGTATATGGCAAGAGAAGCAATAATTCGGTAGATATAGATTCCACTTTTGTCAAGTCCAGGAGCGAAGGATTTGGGCCTGAAGTAAAGCGAAGAATCATGCTCGGGACATTCGTTTTGAGTGCCGGATATTACGATGCGTACTACTCCAAGGGGCAGAAAGTAAGGCGGATTTTACAAGATAAGACATTCGAAATATTAAAGGATTTTGATTTCATTTTGTTGCCCACCACACCAAAAACTGCCTTCGAATTGAACTCCGTCAAGGACCCGGTCACCATGTATTTGGAAGATATTTTTACCGTTCAGGCCAATCTTACCGGCTTGCCCGCCATTTCGTTGCCCATGGGAACCCACTCCAATGGCTTGCCGTTTGGTGTGCAGCTTATAGGGAAGAAATTTGAAGAGGCGGCCTTGCTCGCGTTTTCAAATCATCTTTATCCCAATAAATAATTTACAAGATATGTATTCTAGCAATGAAAAATTCATTGCGAACCTCTTGTAATTGTAGAAATTCTACCCAATACATTCCTAATTCCTAATTTTTAATTTATAGTTCTCATTTGGGGGCGCCCCCTTTCAGCAGCCAAGGGAGAGAAGGCTGCTGAAAGCGGTCGGGGTGTTGCGTGGGTCGCTATCGCTCCGTTTTTGCCGCCACCAACAAACGCAAGATAAAGGCGGCAAAGAACCGCCTTCGGCGCCACTCCACTCCCTCGCCCAAGAGGACACAGCTTATTTCGATGGATACACCTTTTTTTGACGAATCCACCATCTTAAATTTGGCTGGAGGAAGTATTTTCAAGGTAAAAATGGGAATTTACAGGTTTTGGAGCAAATGATATTTAAGAAATATCAAATGATATTTAAGAAATATCAAATGCTATTTACGATATATCAAATGATATTTAAAAAATATCAAATGGTATTTAAGAAATATCAAATGATATTTAAGAAATATCAAATGATATTTAAGAAATATCAAATGCTATTTACGATATATCAATTGGTATTTACGATATATCAATTGGTATTTACGATATATCAATTGGTATTTCACCTATTCCATCTTCTATTAAACTGCCAATACCCAGAATTCGGACTATGCCATAGTTTAAAACTTTTGCAAAGATGACAGGGTAAGCTTATGTTGAAAGTCATTTCGAGCAACCTGCCGTCAAAGCATAGCCCCGATAGTAGCGGCAGCCCGCTGCTTGGTGTCGGAAATGAGGATGCAGCGGCTACAGCGGATAGCGGGACGAAGATGGGACGAGAAGCGAACATAGGCTCCAAAAAAAAAGCAGGAATGAGATTATTCATTCCTGCTTTTTAATCGATATTTCTTATCGTCAATCCAGCTTTTTGATGGCTGTAATTAGGCTGTCGGAATTGGTTTGCGGGGTGTAGATTATGGTTTTGGTATAATTGGCGGTGACTGGACCAATAGGCATGATGGATGAATAAAGCACTTGCCCTGAACTGACACACCACGCTACGATGGTTCCGGTAATGTTCAATGGAACGTTGTTGATGGTATAGGTGGTGCTACCTTTGGTTTTTGGTCTTGCCTTGACTACTGCGCCATGGTCGAATACAGCGAAAATCTGTACATCTGAATAAGAAGGACTGGTTGCATTTTGAAGGGTGATGGTTGTGGTAGGATAATTTGCAGCATGAGGGGCATACCACCATCCTGAATCCATCATGCTCCACCATGTTTTCATGGAATCAATCGAGAAAATGTATTGTTGAGGATTATTGTGAGTGGTGATAGGATATTTTACCGGGTTACGGGCAGTATCCATCAACCACCAAACGATTTGATCGCTAGGTAATGCAACCAATGGATTCAAGGAATCCAAGGAGTTTTTGCTCACTCTTAAACTGTCATCCCAAGAATATCCTGACCTGTATGGAACATATATTTTCATTTTCATGTTATTGTGAGTATCGAGAATGATTCCTGGACCTGCGTCAACCAATAACATTTCACGTGTTCTTAGGATTCTGAAATAGGTGTCAATGGTTTCAATGTTATTAAAGATCAAATCACTGTTCTTATAGATTTCCTTGAATCTGAGATTGATGTTGTTCCAAGGTCGGCTTTGATCAAAGTCGGTAACAAAAGCATGTGGTGCAATGTAAACAACCGTGCCGCTTGCCAAGATAATCGAATCGTATCCGGTAACCACGCAGTTGTTTGCCACACATGTGTCGCAATAACTGGAACCGTTTGGTGCTTCCCATCCTTTGGCATTTTCCTGAAAGAGGAACAAGGAATTTGCATACTTGGATACGGTGGTGGTGGTATCGCTAGTTGATTTTTTACAGCCTTCGAAGAGGACTGTAGTAACGCCTAAAAAAAGGAATATCCTGATTCCTGCCGCGATAAAGAGTAGTTTTGAAATTCTTTTCATTTTGTTATTTTTATTTATTTATTGAAACCTTATTCTGTATTTCGTAGTGTAAAATTAATACATATTTTTGAATTGACCAAACTTTTGTGAAACTTTTTTCATTTTGCCATTCATATCCTATTCTATTTTTAACTTTGCAATATTAAGAAAAAATAAATAAATACTAAGTTATGACTCCATTGGCTGAAAGAATAAGACCCAAGACATTACAAGATTATATCGGCCAAGAACATTTGGTGAGCAATGGAGCCGTGCTTTATAAATCAATTCTGGCCGGAACCATTCCTTCCATGATTTTATGGGGGCCTCCTGGTGTTGGAAAAACCACTTTGGCAGCAATCATATCCCATCATCTGAACCGTCCTTTTTATACCTTGTCGGCCATCAGTTCTGGGGTGAAGGATGTTAGGGATGTGATAGAAAAGGCCAATGTTTATCAATCTGAAAATGTTGAAAGCGCTAGTCCCGTGTTGTTTATTGATGAAATCCATCGCTTCAACAAGGCGCAGCAGGATTCCTTGTTGGGAGCCATAGAGCGGGGTACGATAATACTAATTGGTGCGACTACTGAAAACCCTTCATTCGAAGTCATTTCGCCATTGTTGTCCCGCTGTCAGGTGTATATATTAAAGGAGTTGACGAAGAATAATCTCATCAGTTTGCTTGACCAAGCCATTAAAAACGATGTATATCTACAACAAAAAAGCATCACCATCAAGGAAAATGAGGCCTTGTTGAGAATATCGGGAGGTGATGCACGCAAGATGCTCAATTTGTTCGAGATAGTGGTCAATGCCTTTGATGCCAACCAGCCGATCGTCATTACCAACGACAAGGTGATGGAGATAGCCCAGCAGAAAATTGCCATTTACGACAAGAGCGGCGAGCAGCATTACGACATCATTTCGGCGTTCATCAAATCCATTCGTGGCAGCGACCCCAATGCTGCCATCTATTGGCTGGCGAGGATGATAAAGGGTGGCGAAGACGTGAAATTCATTGCCCGCAGGCTGCTTATCCTTGCCTCCGAAGACATTGGAAATGCCAACCCCACTGCCTTGATTATGGCCAACAACTGTTTCCAGGCCGTGAATGTGATAGGCTACCCCGAAAGCCAGATTATCCTATCGCAAACAGTGGCCTATTTGGCGTCTTCTCCCAAGAGCAATGCTGCGGTGGAAGCCATCATGAAGGCCAATGAGCTGGTCAATCAGACCGGCGATTTGCCTGTTCCGCTGCACATAAGAAATGCCCCAACCAAGATGATGAAGGAGTTGGGATATGGCAAAAATTACGAGTATTCGCACAGCTACGAAGGCAATTTTTCGAAGCAGGAATATATGCCCGAACACATCAAGGGCACCCGAATTTTCAACCCGGGAAACAATCCTCGAGAGAAGGATTTGCGTGCCTTTCTGAAAGCGCTATGGGGTGAGAAGTATGGGTATTGAAACGTTTTTTTCTTTTTTGAAGCCTATATCCTCTACTCGTATCATGGCCAGTCCCGCTATCCGCTGTAGCCGCTGCATCCCCATATCCGACACCAAGCAGCGGGCTGCCGCTACTATCGGGGCTAGGCTTTGATGGCAGGTGCCTTCGAAACAAGCTTTT
>CAIWCG010000105.1 GCA_903911135.1 uncultured Bacteroidota bacterium | reverse complement strand
CTGCTAATGCAGACCGTACCTTTGATTCATACAACGATATGTGGGTAAATTGTGCAGCGTATCATAGTGAACGAAAGGCAAATCCAGATAAAATAAAAGTAAAACCTACATTGTTATTTGCCGCAGATATGTACCCAAGTCCAAGTGATGGTAAATATATTTTAAATTATCAACTACTAACAAGCAAAGGAACCCTTGTTATTTCGGATCTTTCCAATCGTATCATTCATTCTCAAATAATTTTTAGCTCAATTAACAGGCTAAATGTTGACTTATCATATTTGAACAATGGCATGTATTACTGGAAGGTAATTGACGATAATGGAAGTGTAAAATCTGGTCGCATAACCTTATTAAAATAGGATAAACATCTAATACAACACATCCCAATCTCGGGGATGTGTTGTATTTAATTTATATTAAACATGAAAAATAAATTAATTCATATATTTATGTACTCACAGTTTATTTTCCTTAATTGTATTGCCCAGCCATCAATCCAATGGGCTAAATGCTTAGGAGGAACAAGTGACGACCTTTCTAGAAGTATTGTCCAAACAAGTGATGGCGGCTATATTGTTGCTGGTGAAACTTCATCAATTAATGGGGATGTTACAGGATTGCATGGAGGTATGGATGGATGGGTTGTAAAGTTAAGTTCTTCTGGTTCAATTCAGTGGGCCAAATGTTATGGAGGAACATTAGATGACCGAATAAGTTCCATCATTCAAACTATTGATGGAGGATATGCATTTGTTGGATATACTTCTTCGAATGATGGTGATGTTGCAGGTAACCATGGATTGGAAGATATTTGGGTTGTTAGATTAAACGACACTGGAGCCATACAATGGTCAAAATGTTACGGTGATTCTAGTGGTAATAGTGAATCATATACAATTTTGCAAGCAAATGATGGAGGTTTTGTTATTGGCGGCATTACCTTTGCTCATGGTGGATATATCACAACTAATCATTCAATCAATAATGCTAATTGTTGGATATTTAAATTAAATCCTCAAGGAAGCCTGCAATGGAATCAGTGTTTTGGTGGATCAAGTGCAGAAGGATTAAGTTCATTGATAAAAACAAATGACGGGGGATATTGTTGGGTTGGCACATCATGTTCCCATGATTTTGATGGTTGTAATTCTCATGATACATCACCTTGTGACGATGTATTTTTTGGCAAAATTGACTCACTTGGCCATTTAATGTGGACTAATTGTTATGGTGGAAATGGATTAGAAGGAGGCGGTGACCTAATTCAAACATCAGATGGAAATTGTATTATCACAGGTGGCACAGGAACAATGAACAATGGAGATATATGGGGTAATCATGGTATTTTAGACATGTTAATAATAAAAACTAATGAATCTGGAGTCTTCAATGGGCAAAATGTTATGGTGGCTCAGATAATGATGGAGGTTCTGGTATTGCTTCTATCAATGGATCTAGTTTTGTAATTATTGGTAATGGATATTCACAAGATGGGGATGTGGGTACTCATGCATATGGAGATTATTGGACTGTTAAGTTAGATACCGCAGGTAATATTATTTGGAAAAAAATTTATGGTAGCAGCAATGGTAATGAAATAGGGCAAAAGATAATTCATTGTACAGATGGAGGTTATGCAATTATAGGTTCAACCTCTGGCAATAACCATGATGTAACAGGTAATCACGGTGCTCTTGGAACTTTTGATATTTGGGTAGTAAAGTTAGCCCCAGATACAGCGGCAGGTATAGATGAAGCGAAAGCATCTCATGACGTTTCTATTTCCCCTAATCCTGCAAGTACTAGCATCACTATTCATTTATCCACCACCCCACAAAATGAGTTTCTCCATATAACAGATGTTTTTGGCAGAGTGGTCTATAAAGAAAAAATAAGAGCCAATGACACGCAAGTTGCGGTTTCCAGTTGGAGTAGCGGGGTTTATTTTTATAGCCTCACACAGGGAGAGAGTGCAGCCATTAGAGGCAAGTTCATCAAAGAATAAAAAGCTAAGAAGTCATACAAAAGGCGGTACCGATTGTGCCGCCTTTTTTATTAAAAGCCATTTCGAGGCAACTTGCCGTCAAAACCTAGCCCCGATAGTAGCGGCAGCCCGCTGCTTTGTATCGGAAATGGGAGAGCAGCGGCTACAGCGGATAGCGGGACGTAGATGGGACGAGAAGAGGATATAGGCTCCTTAAAAGAATTAGCAATTAAAAATTAGGAATTAGAAGTGAGTTGGAGGAGATTTGGGTTGGTCAGTGGCCTTTTATGCGGCTATAGAGATTGGAGAAGGTTTCGGAGAGGGAACCTTGGAAACGGCCTTTTTGGAGGGACATTTTGGTGTCGTCCGACTTGCCCAAGGCGTAACTGAATACGAATGGGGCGTCTTTGCTGTCGAATTTGCCCGTTTGCCCGAACCTTAAATCGTGGAAATATTTGATGCTGTCTTTCTGCGTGATGCAATAGTAGCCCTGCGAAAACCTGATGAGTTTCTGAATGCGGTCGTCTTGCATGTCCGCCCGAATGAGGCTGTCGTTTCTTGGGATAAAATAGAATTTCATCTGGTTGCTCCTGTCGAGAAACGAATAATATCCTATCCAATAACCGCTGTCGTTCTTGGCTATCGAGTTCCAGAGGATGGTATTGAGCGGAGTAGGGGTAGTAATCTTTTCGTTGAAGGCGAGTTTTTGGTTTTTCATCGAGTCATTGACGATGTTGTTGACGAAATCCTTGTTTATGAAGGTGAAGATGAGATATAAACTGCTTACAATGATGCCGGTGAGGGCAACGGCGTTTCTGTGGCGCGAATGAATGTTCATCGCTACCAGCATAATGGTGACCACCAAAAGTGAGAAGGTGTAAAATGGGTCGGCCACATAAATGGTGTTCAGCGAAACCCGCATGTGGCTGAACGGCTCTAACAATCCGGTGCCATAAGCGCAGAAAATGTCTATCAGCAAATGAGAAAATAAGGTGATGGTGAAGAACAGCAACCATTCGGAGTAGGTGACGGCCTTCTTTTTATACATCCTGAAGAAGAGCATGGTGAATAGGGGAATACAAATCATCACAAAGAGGATGGAATGTGTAAAACCACGGTGGGCCAACAAGGCATCGACGGGAGATAGGTAGAATTGGGTGAGCACATCTATGTCGGAGAAGTTGCTGAAGAAGGCGCCGAGCAGCATGGCTTTCTTTCCCAGCTTCTTGCCAAGAACCAGTTCGCCAACGGCTGCCCCCAAAACAGCATGTGTTACCGAATCCATTGTTCGGAAATTATTTCCCTGCCGCTGCCATGGCTTGCTTTTCCTTGGTGAAGCAGTCTTGGGCAGCAGGTTCGTTTTTCATGAACTGATAGGTTATTCCCATCATGTGATAGGTGTTTGCACGGCTGGTATTGTCCTTTTCATATTCAAGCGAAGTTGTAAAATATTGGATGGCTTTGTCATATTGGCCAAACGTTCCGTAACAGCTGCCGAGGTTCTTCAGAGCATCGCCATATCGAGGGTTCCATTTAACGGCACTTTGGAAATCAGCCATGGCCTGTTGGTATTTCTGAGTCTCAAAGAAGATAACCCCGCGGTTGTTAAACGTTTTGTCGTCGCTCGGATTATATTTCAAGGCAGAATCGTAATTGGAGAATGCATTGATGGTGTCTCCCATCTTGTGGTAGGTCACAGCCATGTCGCGATAAGCATCAAAGTTTCGTGGATAAAGGCTAACGGCCACTTTCAATTCTCGAATGGAGTGCATGTAGATTGAATCGCGCTTTACCGGATCCTTTTCATTTTTGGCGTCCCTGTTCTTTAGCTCGATGCCATACAGATAATGGTTTCGAGTGCTGTTTGGTGCATCGGCCACACCAGAAAGGTAAAGCGACATGTTGTCATACCAGATTGGATTTCTTGTAACCGTCTTGAACGAATACAAAGCCAGTATCACTCCGGCTACTGCAAATATCTTCGTGTTGTTTTTAAGGAAGTCGGACACGGTAGTTATCTCGGGAGTCATTGGATTTGGCTTGAGGATTCTTGTTATCAGCACTGCCAAAACGATTGCAAAACCTAGCGAAGGCAAAAACGTAAGCCGGTCGGCCATAACGGTACCGATAATGACCACTATATTCGAGACGATGGATATTGTCAGCAGATAGAAAAGGATACCGAAGGCAATAGTATCCTTTGATTTGATCTTGAAAAGTGCATACCCTGCCAAGGCAAGATAAACCGCCGTTCCCA
This sequence comes from uncultured Bacteroidota bacterium, assembly GCA_903911135.1. GTDB lineage: Bacteria > Bacteroidota > Bacteroidia > AKYH767-A > JABDAW01 > JABDAW01. Next base: position 4,453 of record CAIWCG010000105.1, on the reverse strand, counting down.
AAAGAATACGCCAGTCGCTTAAAGGTAACAAGTTAATCTCTGGATAGGAATAATCCATGGACAAATGCACAGGGAAAATAACCAGGATGAGATATCGGCCGAGCACATACATGGCATTGCCAAAACGAACCACAAAGTTGGGCGCACTGGCCAAAACGTTATCAATGGGAAGTACATTCTTGGTGTTCACTATGCCACCGAGGGCATGATCTCTTAAAGCCATATAAACGAAAACGGCGATGAACAGTGGAAGAACCGAGGTAATGTTTTTCTGTTTCGGAAGGTTCTTGAAAACATATAGAAGCAAGGGTATCACGGCTATCAATGTAATGGCGCTTTCCTTTGCCAATAAGGCCAGGAAGAAGGTGAACACCGACAAAACCATCTTAATGCTTTTGCCTTTGTCTATAAAGTCGAGGAGAAGGTTTATGGAAAGCAGCGAAAACAGAAGACTAAGGATTTCATCTCCACTTTTCACATTTGCCACCACCTCAGTATGGGCCGGATGGGCAACAAATAGCAGCGTAGCCAAAAACGACAGCAGGTAGTTCTTCTTGAACAGCCTCGAAAGCAGATTGAAAAGCACGAAACAGGTGAAGGCATAGAGCAGAACATTAATGAAGTGTCCCACTTGCGGATTGTTCGGGAACAATTGCCATTCGATGGCGAACATGACCAATGACAGCGGACGATAAAGCTCATCGTTGCTGGCCCAATAGCCATAACGGTACGAAGTTTTCAGATGCGTCATGATGCCGGCAAACCCTTTCTGCGTTACGGTGTTTTCCTTGATGGTCGAGTAGTCATCGAGCGTGAAAGTATAGGAATCGGTTTGAACATAAAGCAGAAATGCAAACGCTGCTATTATCAATCCCAACGTCAGTTTAAGATTATTTCCCGATGCTTTGTGAACGGCATAGTGAACAGGGGCTTGTTTCACCTGTTCCATCTTTTCTTTTCGAGTAAGTTTTCGTTCTTGTGCCATTAATTTTTCATTAGTTTCGGCGACAAAATTATAATTTATGAGGAAAGTGAAAAACTACTCATCAGAAACTGATTACCTATAAAAGGCATATTCATTGAGTGTTTCTGGCAAGTCATTATTTTAGCAAGCCTTGTATTGGATAGTATCAAACAGTATATTAAGAAAAACCATAAGGCAGATACGATTAATGTCAAGGAAGATATTTAATACAACTATTTCTTGATGTTGTTTATGCAGTTTTTACTGTTTATGCAACACTACATGGTGCTGCAAACCAACCATGTGGTTCTGCAAATTATGTTATCAACAAACCATGGTTGAAACATCATTTGGGTTTCTCTTTTTCATGATGAACAAATTTCGGATGATGGTGTATCTTTGCAGCCGTGAATAAACACAAGGTAATAGTAGCGGTAACGGGAGCAAGTGGGGCAATATATGCTAAGGTGCTGATAGACAAACTTACAGCCTTATCATCACAGATAGAAGCGGTAGGAATGATATTTTCTGACAATGCAAAGGATGTTTGGCAATATGAACTTGGCAATAAGGACTATGAAAAGATACCTTTCAAGATCTATGACAAGACTGATTTCCATGCACCGTTTGCTTCAGGTTCGGCACGGTATGAAACCATGATAGTTTGTCCCTGTTCCATGGGCACCATGGCTCGAATAGCAGCAGGTGTTTCAAATGATTTACTCACCCGTGCTGCTGATGTTATTCTTAAAGAACGAAGGAGGCTTATTCTTGTACCTCGCGATACTCCATATAGTCTCATTCACCTCAATAACATGAAAACCATTACCGAAGCTGGTGGTATCATTTGCCCTGCATCGCCATCTTTCTATAGCCAACCAAAAACCTTTGAAGACCTTGCTGCCACTGTCATAGACCGTGTACTTGACTTGGCCAAATTCGAACTTGATGCTTACCGATGGAATGATAAATAATAATGTTAGATTTGCCCCGTTCATGCAATTGTTCTTTTGTTGTTAATTGCTTTTTATAATGTCCATTTACTTATAACTTTTCTAATTTAACCAACACCCAATTCACAAAAATATGTTTGAATACACCAAACAAATCCTATTGAAAGTCAGCTTCGACAAGGTTCTTTTTCGTAAAGAACTGCTGAAAGCTATGGAGTGGATGAAAAATGACGAGAAACACCTGCTTAAAGTATGGTGTATCACCACTTTCGGGCATCATTACCAAGATATCATCATGGAGGTCTTCAAGAAGATGACCTAAGAAACTCCAAGTTTCTTTTTAGTCCTTTAAATCCTGTTCTTTTTATTGGAGAGTTGGCAAACAGCTCTTTAAAGACCTCTTCTGTAATGTCTTCCCAATCGCTTCTATTAATTTTCAATAATCTTTCATCCTTTGGAACGAACTCCTGTTCCTTATGTGGCTTTGCAAAACGGTTCCAAGGGCACACATCCTGACAGATATCGCAGCCAAAAGCCCAGTCTTCAAACCTTCCTTTCATTTCCGTTGGAATGGCATCCCTTAGTTCGATGGTAAAATAAGAAATGCACTTGCTTCCATCCACAACATAGGGTGCAACGATGGCATCGGTAGGGCAGGCATCTATGCAGCGTGTGCAGGTGCCGCAATATTCCTGAACAGGAGCATCATAATCCAATTCCAAATCTATTATCAGCTCGGCAACGAAGAAGAAAGAGCCCATACTTTTGTTCAGTAGGTTCGAGTTCTTTCCTATCCATCCCAAACCTGATTTTGCTGCCCAAGCCTTATCCAAAACAGGTGCCGAATCTACAAAAGCCCTTCCATTCACTTCTCCTATCGTGTCGTTTATATAAGCTAAAAGGCACTTCAGTTTCTCTTTTATGACCGTATGATAATCCTTGCCATAGGCATACTTCGAAATCTTGGGTGCATCCGAGTTTTGCTGTTCAACAGGGAAGTAATTCAGAAGCAATGAAACCACCGATTTGGCCCCATCCACCAGCAGTCTTGGGTCCAGGCGCTTATCGAAATGATTTTCAAGATAATGCATCTCGCCTTGCATGTTGTTCAAGAGAAACTGTTCCAGTCTTGGAGCTTCCTCTTCCAGAAAACCGGCCTTGGAAACACCCACAAAATCGAAACCCAAGCGCAGGGCTTCGTTCTTTATCAAGCGTGTATGAGCGGCAGTGTTGCTGATGATGGTAGTTTTTATTTTAATCTTCCTTTTATTGCATTACCCGAAAGAGGTAATGTCATAAAAGGAAATTAAGGGAATAACGACTCACCTAAACTATTCCCACCCAATTAAATCTTGAATGCTATAAACCTCATCCAATGCGAGAAACGAAAGATTATGCTCATCAATGATTTCAAATTCCTTTTTTTGTTCCTTTGAGAGGCTTTTGATATCAGGGAATTTATCAAGTGGAACAAGCATGGTCCGGTCATTATCCAGATGAATGAACAAAATGGAATTGTTTAGGAATTCAATATTCCTGATACTTGGCAAGTGCAGTGTTGTTATCATTTTCTTATTGCTTTAACTTGTTTGTTGGCATAGAATAGTTCTAATTGGTCTAGGAGCAGTTCTTTGTTGTCTTCAATCAGTTTTTTGATTTCATTCAGTTCGATGGCAGTAAAATCACCCTTCTTGCTTGCATCCAATTCAACGACAGGTTCAAGCCAGAATTTGCAAGACCTTTTAAACCCACTTTGAGAATAGGTAACATGTATATGCTTTCTCTTTTCATAAATATCAGAACCATAAACCAAGAATATATACCTTGTAAGGACTAATAACTTCCCCATAACCTGAATTGATGTTGGTTTCCAATATAGCCCACTAAAAATTGATTGTCATTCATCTGGCAAAAATACGAATAATATTAATTCTCCTTTTATTGCATTACCCGAAAGAGGTAATGTCATAATAGGAAATTGTTTTTGAAACACGTTAAGAAAGTTCATTACTAAAATATTTGTCTCCAAATAGTTTTTCTAATCGTTCAAAGTATTTTTCTTTTGGACCAACAGGGTAAAGGTTCGTTTCATCAAACGGATCAAATTCTGTCCCAGAGGCAGTTTCAATGACTAAGCCAGGAGCATATTTATTGCCATTTTTATCTATTAAAAAAGGATAACACTTAATGAACCTCTTAGATTCAATGGGAATTGTAAATTTCACATTAATCTTGGCTTCAACAATAAAATCTGGAGGAAACCCATTGCCGTTTAACTCTTTTGCAATGATTGGTTTTATTTCATGTAAATTAATAATGAATGGATAAAGATTTAAGTCTGAAGGTTCTACACGTGCGTTTATTATATCAAGTGTAATTTCAGAAAGGTTAAATTTTATTGAAGAATTTATTAACCAATCACTTAAGTATCCACATGAATAATATCTGATGGTATCAAAATAACTTCTTACCAAATTTTCAGGAAGACCATTTAAACTTTTTCTTTTCCCCATTAAAGTTCAGTTCACAAATTAAT
>CAIWCG010000104.1 GCA_903911135.1 uncultured Bacteroidota bacterium | reverse complement strand
GGTTACCTTGATATTAGTGCAATTGAAAATATTATCGATAATAATGGTACGGTAAAGAATTTTTCCAAGCTCCATTCTAAGATTTATCTTTTTGACGATACAAAAGCAATCATAACATCTGGGAATTTGACCTATGGTGGAATGCTTAAAAATTTTGAGTATGGAATTTACTTGGATGAAAAATCAATAGTCAATACTATTGTTGATGATTTTACTTCCCTCTCAAAAAATAGAGAGATAGGGATTGTTAAGAAAGAACATTTAAAAATAGTTAAGAATATTTTAGGGAAGATTCCAAAGGTAGTTTCGCAAAAACTTCCAATCTTTGATATTGAAACACCTGAAGAAAATTCAGATATAATTGAAACTTCTATAGAACCAATTATAAGTTCTTTGTCAGCTTGGAAATTGGAAATCTTCAAGTGCATAAATTCAATCTCCAAACCAATTTTTACATTAAATGACATCAACGAATTTGAAGACCATTTACAAAAAGTTTTTCCAACAAATCATAGAATTAAAGATAAAATCAGACAACAATTACAATTCTTAAGAGATTTAGGGTTAATAGAGTTTTTGGGTAATGGTAGGTATAAAAAATTATGGAAGGAAGATTCAATATTAATATAATTTTAGACTATGAAAAAATCAGAAGAAGAGAAATTTTTTACAGAGGAGAAGTATGAAGACTTTATTGAAGACTTTGAAGATAAATGGCTTCAATATGCAACAGCAGAAGAAAGAGTCAAAGCATTTTTTGGAGATGTAAATAATGCTAAAGTTTTATTTAAGCGATGGAACGAAGGCGAAGATTTGTTTGCAAAGCAAAAAGCAGAAGCTTTTCCAATGCCCTTTCGCTTTCAATATAAATAAGTATAGAAGTTGAATATATTTATTTATTAGGCGATTGGTTTAAACATCCAAGTTATAAAGATGTTTTGGATTATATTATAAGTGTCGGTTGTCATTTCTATTTTGAATATATTCCTTTAGAGAGATTAGGATTACCTGTTCCAGAATAGAACAATAAACTTCCCAGCGGCATGTATTTCTACAAGCTGATGGATGATGACAAGCAAGTGATAGGAACAGGCAAGATGGTGATGGAGTGATCAAAAGTATTTCAAATGAAACAGATGAAAGTGTTGAAGATTTTGATGAGCATGTTCGGCACCTTGATAAGCATAAAGAAACAATCTCATTTATAATGAAGAAATTTAAAAAGTATCTCGTAATTTTTGAAAAGACAAAGACTGGCTACAGTTGCTATGTACCCGACTTGCCAGGTTGTGTGGCTACAGGCAAGTCTAAGGAAATGGCAGAAGAAAACATTGCATCAGCCATTCAATTTCATCTGGAAGGAATGAAGGAAGAAGGTATAAAGGTTCCTACCCCAAAAACGGAAAGCGAACTCATGTTCTTTACCTTTTAAAATCATTCATACTTAAGTTTTGACTGCTATATATAATAGTATGCAAGTGATAGGCACAGGCAAGATGGTGATGGAGAAATAGACCAATACGTGTTGGTGCTTGATTTTTAGCCTACAACTGTTCATATAATGGCATCCGTTTCGGTGCCATCATAGAAACATTGGCATCATCAACACGAAGAATCTAATCGACTTTCTTGCCGCTTCGGTTGATGTCTATCACCGTTTCCACATTGCCCTGTATGTCGATGACAACCACCGCCTTGCCTTTGGTGAAGGGGAACGCCTTGTAGTAAGTGGGCTTGATGACCACGGTGCCCGAGGCATCTATGTAACCCCATTTGTCGCCCACCCTCACAGCAGCGAGCCCTTCCGAGAAATCCTTCGCCTCGATGAAGATGGCATCCGTAATCTGTTTTCCGGCCCTGTTCAGGTAGGCATATCTGTTGCCCATTCTCACACGGGCAAAGCCGTTGGCAAACATCATGGCTTCATCATATACGATGGGTGTCTGCACATTGAAAAGGCTCACGTATCCGTATTTGTTATGCTGCTTCACGATGACGAAACCATTCGTTTCCTTTGATATGTCGTCGTATTCTGCACGAAGGATTTCCATGTTCATGATGTTGATGATGCCATATTTGCCAGCCGTTTTCACCTTCACCAAGGTAGGGTTCACCTCCGATAGCTCGTCGTATTTCGGTTCTATGATCTTCACTCCATTCTTCCGAATCATGCCCCACCTGTTCGCCTCACGGAAGGTGGAGAGTCCATTGGCAAAATACCTAAGTTCATCATAGGCGGGTTCTACGAGAATGGTGCCGGTAGAATCCATAAGGCCATACTTTTCTTTGCTTATGAACACCGCCATTCCATCAATGAAATCATCTATCAAATCATATTTGGCAGGCAGAATATTGTTTCCCTTCTTGTTGATGAGACCCCATCTGTCATTGATTTTAACCCGCGCCATGCCATTGCTGAAATTGCTCGCCTCTTCATATATCATTGGTATTGCCACTTTGTTCATGGTGTCGAGAAATCCCTTCTTGCCTTCCGAATCCTTAACAACCAAGCCATCATTGCATTCGGCAGCTTCATCAAAAACGGCAGGGATGATTTCCTTGCCAGCATGATTGAGCAAACCATACTTACCCTTGTTCTGAAAGATGCAAACGCCATTCTTGAAGCCGTAAACGCCGTCATATTTTGCATCGATGACGAGTTCTCCCTTTCTGTTGATGAAACCCCATTTATCCTTGATGCCCACCTCTGCAAGGCCTTCCTGAAAATCTCCCAAAACATCGTACTTGGGTTTGATGTCGTAGCTGCCGTTGGCGTTTATATAACCGTATTTCTGCTTGTGTTTCACCTTGGCCTGACCATGATCGAAACTGAAGGCCTCTTCGAACCAATCAAGAAACAAAATCCTTCCATCTTTGCCGATGTAGTTGCTGCGTCCATCGATACTGATCAACGCTTTGCCTTCAGCAAAAGGCTCTGCATAATCATAACGAGGTGGAATGACCACCCTTTCGGTATCATTTATGAATTCCCATCTATAGGTTTTATAATCCTTGACTACGGCAGCAATTTGATCGACAAAAGGTGTTACTTCATCATACTGCGCCGGAATGATTTCGGCACCGCGTGCATCCACATAACCGAACTTCCCATGCGACTCGAATGGAACAGGCTGATTATCCCTATTTTGTGAATAAGACTGGAGAACAAAGAGGCAAAGGGCAGGCAGTAAAACCTTTATCATCAAGAAAATGGATCAAATGAACTTGTCGCCTTTGTTCTTCTTCACATCCGATACGAACTGACGAATCTGCTGTTCATCGGTCTTCTTGCAAATGAGAAGAATATTGTCCGATTCCACCACTATGTAATCCGTAAGTCCTTGCATCACCACTAGTTTGCTGTTGGGAACATGCACTATATTATCATGGCTGTCATAGGTCAAAACATTGTTTCCCACAATGGCATTTCCGTTGTTGTCCTTGCTGCTGTGTTCGTATTGCGATCCCCAAGTACCAAGGTCTGTCCAACCGATGTCGGCTGCCAAAACATACACATTGTTTGCCTTTTCCATCACCCCATAGTCGATGGAAATATTGGTGCTTTGTGCATAAGCATCCTTGATGAAATCCGTTTCTTTGTCTGTAAAATAAACGGAATCACCTTCAGAAAATATGGTATCTATTTCAGGCAAGTGTTGCTTGAATGCCTTCTTGATACTGTTGATGTTCCAAATGAATATTCCAGCGTTCCAAAGAAACTCACCGCTCTTCAAGAAAAACTTTGCAAGCTCCAGGTCGGGCTTTTCTGTAAAGGTCTTTACCTTGCAAATACGGTCATTTACATCCTTGTTTTCAATGAATTGAATGTAACCGTAACCTGTATCAGGCCTGCTTGGCTGTATCCCCAAAGAAATCAGGCAATCATGATTTTCCGTAAAGTTCAAGGCAGTATTTACCGCTTCTACAAAGGCATCTTCCTTCGTTATCAAATGATCCGATGGAGCCACAATGATGTTGGCTTTGGGGTTCTTTTGATACAATTTATAGGTGGCATAGGCGATGCATGGAGCCGTGTTTCTTCTTATCGGTTCTGCAAGAACATGTTCCTTATCTATTGCAGGGAGTTGCTTGTAAACCAACTCCCTATAGGAATCATTCGTTACAACATATATGTTTTCAGGAGGACAAATCTTTAAAAACCTATCGTACGTCTGTTGTAGCAAGGTTTTGCCTGTTCCGAGCATATCTATGAATTGCTTAGGATGGGCAGTTCTGCTCATAGGCCAAAACCTGCTTCCAATGCCACCTGCCATGATGATGCAATATCTATTTTTCATTAATTATGATTTAAAATCTTAAAAAAGCCGCGCAAAAGTATAAAAATATAATAGAACGTTTTTGATTTAGTCTTATTCAATGTTAACCGATTTAGAAGAATTACAATTAACAAGAGAATAATCAATCAAAAAATTCATGTTCATATCGGTTGCCTGTATATTCATCCCTGCCACCACGACTTACATCAGAATTGAAGAAGGTATCTGCAACGAGATTCCCCTCATCATCATATTCATAGGTTGTTCGTCGAACCAAATTATTGTTTTCATCATACAAACTTTCAGCTATGCAACGATTGTTTTCATCATATTCCATCAAAACAGACTTGGAATGAAAATCCTTGTATATACGTTCCGTGAGATTTCCGTTTTCGTCATATTGAGAATAAGTCTTGGAGGTAATGTCTCCTTTCGAATTGTAATCAAAGGATTCATCCTCCATCCCATTTTCATTATAATGATTAACCTTCCTTGTGGTAATGGCACCTTTAGAATCGAACATAATCACTTCAACGATATTATCCTTGTCATCATACACCAATTGCTGGTGTTCCACTAATTTGCTTTCCTCATCATAGCGCTTGAATTCGGTCAGATGTTTCTTGTCGTTATAAAACAATTCCTCCCTCGATTCCATGAAATTAGCCTCATCAAACTTAACTTTCTCCAATAGATTTCTATCTGCGAAACGGTTATAAATCGTCTTTTCGGTAGATCCATCGCCAAAGGTCGTTTCCTCTTCCAATATCAAGCCGGATTCATTTCTTGTAATCCTTACCTTTTCAGCTATGTCATCCAAGGCATAGTAAGTTTCCTCGGTGATGACATTGCCCTTATCATCATAAGTGCAGGTTGTTCTTTCTTCCAATTCATCATCGCTGTTGTACTTGATGGATTGCAAGGTATTTCCCTGTTCATCATACTCGGTGTAATGGCTTTTGTATTCTTCACCATGTTCCAATTCATTGCCCGACAACAATATCTTGCCTATGGCAAAACTATAGCGAACAGTGTATTTTATCTTTCTCATTTATTTTGAATTTATTTAATGAAATTGTTTATTTCGACTTCGGAACATATAATTGAACATCCTTGCCGCTTATTTTCTTATCACAAAGTATGACCAACCGCTCCACCACATTCCTTAATTCGCGGATGTTACCCGTCCAGTTGATGTTTTGCATCTCCAGCAATGCATCTGCCGTGAATTCTTTCAAGGGGATGCGATAATCGTCACAGATTTCAACAAGGAAATGATTACATAGCAAAGGAATATCATCTTTCCTGTCGTTCAAGGAGGGAACGTGAATTAGGATGACGCTCAACCGATGATAAAGATCCTCACGGAAATTATTGTTCTCTATTTCCTTCATCAAATCCTTGTTGGTAGCCGCAATGATTCGCACATCAACCGGTATTTCCTTCTCCCCTCCTACCCTTGTTATCTTGTTTTCCTGCAAGCTTCGTAAAACTTTTGCCTGTGCAGACAGGCTCATGTCGCCTATCTCATCCAAAAATAAGGTTCCGCCATTGGCTTGCTCGAATTTCCCTTGACGCTGCTTTATTGCGGAAGTGAAGGCACCCTTTTCATGGCCAAAAAGTTCACTTTCTATCAGTTCGCTGGGTATGGCGGCACAATTTACCTCTATCATGGGGCCACCAGAACGCTTGCTAAGTTCATGAACCCATCGCGCCACCAGTTCCTTGCCGGTTCCATTGCTACCGGTTATTAAAATCCGAGCATCCGTTGGGGCTACGCGGTCTATCATTTCCTTTATCTTCACTATTCCTGCCGAATTGCCCACTATCTCCTTGGTCTTGGTCACCTTCCTCTTCAACACTTTTGTTTCCGTTATCAACGAATTGCGGTCCATGGCATTTCTTACGGACACAATCAGCCTGTTCAAATCAGGAGGTTTTTGAATGAAGTCGAAGGCACCCTTTTTTATCGCCTCTACAGCAGTATCGATGGTGCCATGGCCCGAAAGCATGATGACCGGAATCTCCGAATTGAGTTCCTGCAGTTTCGACAGCACCTCCAGTCCATCCATCTTGGGCATCTTTATGTCGCAGAAAATCAAGTCATACGCATTTTTCTCCACCATCTTCAAGGCCTCAATTCCATCGGCAGCCTCATCCACCTTGAATTCCTGAAACTCCAGAATTTCCTTCAAGGCACCCCTGATACTTTTCTCGTCATCTATTATCAATGCGTTCGGCATGGTTGTTTATTATTGATTTTCTTTGGCAGCAAAGTTATAAAACGAACAAGAATTCCCGATTTCTTTCTTTTTTGGAGCCTATATCCTCCACTCGTATCATGGCCAGTCCCGCTATCCGCTGTAGCCGCTGCATTCCCATTGCCGACACCAAGCAGCGGGCTGCCGCTACTATCGGGGCTAGTTTTGACGGCAGGTAGCTTCGAAATGGCTTTTTATAAG
>CAIWCG010000103.1 GCA_903911135.1 uncultured Bacteroidota bacterium | reverse complement strand
TTGGGGTAAGCCTTATGCCAATGTTCAGCACTCGCCTTATGACGATCATGGCATCATCACCCAGCCCATACCTGCGGTGGTTCCTGCCCTTACAACCGAGTCGAGAGATTATCGCATCATCGGCGTTTATGATGATGTAGAAGCAGGTTTTTCATCGGCCACACACAAGGTGGTTTTTGGCGGATAACAGTTCGGTAAATAAACCATACAAGCCCTCCGTTTTGATGATTCAAGGCGGAGGGCTTTTTTATGCAGAATAATTTCCATTGATGCCCATAAACATGGAAAAGTATAATTTAGCCGCTTGATGAAACGCTTCATTTCTAAATATTGGATACTGATGGCAGCAGCACTATTCTTGTTGCTGCATGTGCCATTTCTGCAGGCCGACCCACCCGACAAGGTGTCGTGGAGCCGCGGACCATGGACGGATGAGGGCATTTATCTCGGCCAACTGCGAAACGCCATCAATCATGGCCATCTCGACATCAACGAGTCGGATTGTGTGGCGAAAACTCCGCTCTTCAATCTGATGATGTATCCCGTCTTGAAGGTGTTTGGAACCAACTGGATGGTGGCGCGGCTTTTTGTGCTCTTGGCAACCCTATTCACTTTTGCCTTTCTCCTCTTCCGTTCGAAAAGATCGTGGGCATGGATAGCAAGCATTTTGTTGCTGGGCAGTCAGTTTTATGTGTTTCAATACGCCCATTTTGCCCAAGCCGAATTGTTGCAATGCGATTTTATTCTGCTCGCCCTTTTCTTCTTCATCAGGATTGGAAATGATGCCGATTTGAAATCCAGGAACTATGGGAATATCTTCCTTTCGTGCCTCTTCATCGCCTTTTCCTATTACACAAAAATCAGTTCGCTCTATTTGATTTTAGTGGTTCCTGCGGGTCTGTTCCTGCATTTCATCCTGGCATTTTGGTTTGACAAAACAGATTGGAAAAGAAGGCTGATGCAGGTCTTGGCATCCATCGGTTTCACCATCTTCTTTGCCTTGATTTATTATGCCTGCTGGTATCTTCCATTCAAGGATACCTTCGAACTTTTCAATGAAAACGAGTTGAGTTCGGTTACCGGTTTTGAGTTTTCCATGAGCGATTATTTCCGATTGTTTCCATTCAATCATTCCGTTTTGATGAAGGATAAATCTCTGTTCCTTTATATCCTCCTCACCGAAATTTCCATAATCGGCATTTTGGTTTTATCGGCACTAAAGATTAAAGGCAAGAAGAAAGACAAGAACCTGTTTCCGCTACTGTTCATTGGCTTTTGGCTGCTGTTGGAGATGCACAAGTTCGGGTATCATTACTTGCCACAGCGTTATCTCATCTTTACCATTCTTGCGGCTTCCTGTCTGGCAGGTTTTGTTTTTCAGGCAATCCTCAAGCAACATAAAATTATTGGAGGAATATTTTTGTTTCTCTTGATTTTTGTGGTTGGAAACAATGTTCGTTTTTATGCCGATTCTTATTTGAACCGTCATTATGAAATCAAGGCGATGAATGATTATCTCGGCAATTATAATTTAAGTAACGAAACCATCATTGGTCCTTGGGCGCCTACTGCCACCTGGGTTTGCAGAGCGAAAACAATTCCCATCTGGCGAGATTATTATTATCACGAAGATCCGATAAACAGGTTTCATCCGCGCATCATCATCTCCGAATTGGATGAAACGGACAGCGACAGCGCCTACTCAAAAATGAATGTTCATCTGAAGGAAATATCCGATTCCTCTCGCCAATACAACATCAATCTTTGGAAGCCGGTGGTGTATTGGCTGAAGAAATGATTCTATAACTTATTGCTCCGAATATTTAATCAAATCACTGAGTATATCTGGCGAACTTGGACGTTTTGCATCCTTATCCACAATGTTTCCATTCTTGTCCATGATCATGTATCGGGGAATGCTGCTGATGCCAAAATGCTTCACCACTTCCGAATCCCAATTGCCTGGTGATATGGTCAAAACACCTTCCATTCCCATTTGTTCGGCAGCTTTTTTCCAAGCGTCTTCAGTGCCATCTATCGAGATGTATAAAAAGATGATGTTCTTCTTTTGCTTGTCGGTAAGTTTATGATGGAGCTCTTTCGAAAACGGCATCTGTTGGCGACAAGGACCGCACCAGCTAGCCCAGAAATCTATGTAAACAGTCTTGCCCTTAAAATCTGAAAGACCTACTTCCTTGCCTTTCATGTCATGCATTTTGAATGCATATTCCGATGCAGGAATGTTCTTTTCGGTACGCAATGAAATGGGGTCTTTCTGATTGAATTTCTCGCCGCACTTTGATTGGACAATCTTTACATATTCATTTGATTTGTCGATGAGTTTCAGTTCACCAAACCATTTCTTGTCCATCGACGGCAATACGCTTTCGCAAAAATCATACATGAATTTGGCCAGATAAAAAACATAATTCGCACCCTTCAAATGGTCTTTGGCAACCGTACATTTGCGATCCATGGACACGGAGAAATCCTTGAACTTATTGAACCCATTGTCTGCAGAGGTGGTGTAAATGATATAGTAAACCAAGAAATTCCGATAGGTGTTGCATAGCAATGCATCCTCGTTATTGGCCATGTTGTCATCCACTTTTTCAATCATCACGTTTGGCAACTGCCCTACCGTCAACACCGATTTATCACTGTTTCCGCGGATGATGGGATAAGAATACAGATTGCCCAAATAATAAAACCGGATTCTGTTTTCCATATATTTCTTGAACGCTTCGGTGACGGGAAACTGAGCTGCATAGGTCTTGATGAATTCAGTTTGCTTTTTTCGACTTTCATAAAGACTTATTTCATATTCATCCACGTTGGTGGTGAGCATTCTATTTTTCAATGCTGCCGTATCATAATCGGATTGAAACTTATGGTTAAATCGGGCCAAAAGATTATTGTTTCCGGCTGCTTTGCCTGAAAATGCTATCGTCGAATCGAAGGCGCCGGAGTTGACATCCACATGCAAATCATCTCCCGGTTCAAGAAAAAGTTCCTGACTTTGATTCTTGTAAACCAACTCGGCGATACGGATTTTATCAAGCTTATAATTGATGGAAAATGTTCCGTTTGATACGGGACTTTTTACCACATCGAGACTGGTGCCGACATAAAACCGGTCCACATTAAGTTCTATAGTTTCCGAACCATCGTTTTTGATGTTTCCGGTGATGGTCACTTTGTTTTGAGCATTAGAAATGACAACAAGACATAAGGTCATCAGCAGCAGGAGAAGAAATTTATTTTTCATGATCGTATTTTTTATCACTAATTATTTTGTTGCAAATGTATGGAAAATTCAGTCATCCGTCGATTGGATATAAAGATATACATCGCTCGTGGCACTGCCTGTCGATTCATGATAACGCAGGTTTATCATGAGTTTTTTGAATGCCTTATCCTTGTCATTATGCAGCATAAGCGTTTTCCAGGTGGCGTTGTAGTCGCCAAGGTAATCAATGTCTTCGCTCAATTGGGTGACGCAGCAATGCAGTTTTATCTGTCGCAGTTTCAGGTATTGGTCGTAGTAGGAATTGAGGGTGGTTTCCCTGTTTTCCGAGCTTATCAAAAGTGCCTTATAAACCCAATGTTCATAACTGTTTCCGGGTTCCATAAAAATTATTCCATGTTCGAATCCCGGGATATTTGCTGTAGATTGCCATGCGGAACAAAAGGTATGCGTGGCCACCTTTTCGCCTCGAATATGATTGAAATTGGAAGGAAAATCATCAACTATCTTATTAATGCTGTCCTCCAGTTTTTGATAAAACACCCCCACCGTGTCCTTCAATAGTGGGGTCGGCTGGGCATTGGAAATGAAATTGCTTGACAGACAAATCAGCGTGAGGAGGATTATTTTTCTCATAATTTAAGTTTATGGAACGCAATAACGGGTGGTAAATTTTATCATTGATTTCAAATTTGGAGGCAATAATAGCCAAGAATCCAAAAATTTCTTCACCATATAGCAACTTTATTTTCGGAAATTTTATGAAGTATTGGTGTTTTTACAGCATCCTTTTCATCAAAATAGAGGTTTTTAAGTCTCAAAAAGACAGAATTTTCAAAAAAGGCTTTAAAATGACTTATGCAGTCAATTGTCATCAAAACCTGAAAAAACACCTAAATCCTTGAAAATATTGAAAAATGGCATCAATATAAACTGTGGAAATGCGGAATATGAATTTGTCTTTTCCTATCTTTGCGGCATTAAAAACGAAAGAAAAATTATGTCAGAATTCACTTTTAAAGACCGACATATCGGTCCTTCGGCAGAAGAAATCGAAGAAATGTTAAAAACAATCGGAGTGGACAGTGTGGATGAATTGATTGCGCAAACCATTCCTGCTTCCATTCACCTCAAAAATCCGCTTAACTTACCCGAAGGTTTGAGCGAATATGATTTTTTGAATGAGTTGCGATTGATTGCCGCCAACAACAAGGTGTTCAACTCGTATATAGGTATGGGCTATTACAATACCATCATGCCTACGGTCATTCAGCGAAACGTGTTTGAAAACCCGGGTTGGTACACGGCCTATACGCCTTATCAGGCCGAGATTGCACAAGGAAGATTGGAGGCTCTGCTGAATTTTCAGACCATGATCATCGATTTGACCGGGATGGAAATTGCCAATGCGTCGCTGCTGGATGAAGCTACTGCCGCTGCCGAATCGATGATCATGATGCATCATGCAAATACCAATAAAACCCCTGATGGCAAAGAAGCCAACTTGCTTTTTGTTTCTAATGAGTGCTTTCCGCAGACTATCGATGTGCTCAAGACGAGGGCTAATCCATTGGGCATCGAGTTGGTAATCGGCAATCATAAAACTGCCAAATTGGATGAAAGTTATTTTGGTGCAATAGTTCAATATCCTGCCGGCAATGGCGAGGTTTACGACTATACTATCTTCGTTAACAAAGCACACGAAAAGGGAATTCAGGTGGCGGTGGCTGCTGATATAATGAGTTTGGTGATATTGAAGGCACCAGGCCAATGGGGAGCTGATATCGTTTTTGGAAGTACCCAAAGATTTGGCGTTCCTGAAGGCTATGGCGGACCACATGCTGCGTTTTTTGCCGCCAAAGAACATTACAAGAGAAACATGCCCGGAAGAATCATCGGTGTGTCGCAAGATGTGCATGGAAACCGAGCCTATCGCATGGCTTTGCAAACCAGGGAACAGCATATCCGCAGGGATAAGGCCACTTCTAATATCTGCACGGCTCAAGTTCTTTTGGCAGTTATCGCTGGCATGTATGCCGTCTATCATGGTCCCAAAGGATTGAGCGCCATTGCGAAACGGATTCATGACAAAACCACGATGCTTGCCAAGACTTTGAAGAGTTTGGGATATACCATCGTCAATGAGGATTATTTCGATACGCTTACGATAAGAGTAAGCTCAGAGCAAAAGAAAAACATCCAAACGCTGGCATTGAAACAGGGAATCAACTTCAATTATTTCAAGGAAGGGTTTGTAGCCGTAAGCATTGATGAGCCTTGCAGAATGAAGGATTTGAGGATTATCCTTTCCATTTTCGCTTCTGCCAATAACAAAGGAGCAAATGACTTCTCCATCAAACCGCCAGAATCCAACCTTCCTGAAAATTTAAAGCGGAACACTCCTTACCTTACTCATCCTGTTTTCAATTCGCATCATTCCGAAACGGAGATGTTGCGATACATCACCCGATTGGAAAACAAGGATTTGTCCTTGAATCATAGCATGATAGCACTTGGTTCATGTACCATGAAACTGAATGCTACGTCTGAAATGATGCCGTTAAGCTGGAGGACTTTCAGTTTCATGCATCCATTTGCCCCTGCCGATCAGGTGAAAGGATATGCTCAAGTAATTCATGAGTTGGAAAGTTATCTTTGTGAGATAACCGGCTTTGCAGGAATTTCCTTGCAGCCGAATTCTGGTGCACAAGGAGAATATGCCGGCTTGTTGGTCATCAGGGCTTATCATCACAGCAGAAACGATTTCCACCGTAATGTGGTTTTGATACCTGCATCGGCTCATGGCACCAATCCTGCCACGGCTGTGATGTGTGGCATGAAAGTAGTGGTTGTGAAATGTGAAAGCCAAGGAGATATAGACGTGAAGGATTTAAAAGAAAAGGCTATCTTATATAAGGATGATTTGGCTGCATTGATGGTTACCTATCCTTCCACTCATGGTGTTTTTGAGGAAAACATAAAAGAGATTACCGAAATAATACATGATAATGGCGGTCAGGTTTATATGGATGGTGCCAATATGAATGCACAAGTAGGCTTGACGAATCCTGCCATGATAGGTGCCGATGTTTGCCATATCAATCTACATAAGACCTTTGCCATTCCTCATGGCGGTGGTGGCCCTGGAATGGGACCTATCGGCGTTGCCAAGCATCTTGTTCCTTTCCTTCCATCTCATGCTGTTATAGAAACCGGCGGTACTACAACAGCCGTTTCAGCTGCTCCTTGGGGCAGTGCCAGCATCTTGTTGATTTCTTATGCCTACATGAAAATGTTAGGCGGTGATGGCGTTACAGAAGCTACGAAAATGGCTATTCTCAATGCCAACTATATCAAGTCAAGATTGGAAAATCATTACCCTGTTTTATATAAAGGCAAGAATGGTAGAGTGGCGCACGAAATGATTTTGGATTGTAGACAATTCAAGTTGGCTTCGGGTGTCGAAGTTGAAGATATTGCCAAGCGATTGATGGATTATGGATTCCATGCTCCTACGGTTTCATTCCCAGTAGCAGGTACCTTGATGATCGAACCAACCGAAAGCGAACCGAAAGATGAACTCGACAAATTCTGCGAAGCATTGATAGCGATTAGAAAAGAAGTAGAGGAAATTATAGATGGACATGCCGATAAGGTGGATAATGTTTTAAAGAATGCCCCTCACACTGCAATGGAAGCCTTGTCCGACGATTGGAAACATCCGTATTCAAGGACAAAGGCCGTATATCCTGCACCTTGGTTAAAGGAAAATAAGTTCTGGGTTTCTGTTGGCCGAGTAGATAATGCATTTGGCGACAGGAATTTCGTTTGCCAGTGTCCTCCTACCGAAAGTTATGTTGAAGAACCGGTTTCCTAATGGTTTTCTTGGAAATTATTAAACCATTCCTTACTTTTGCGGTTAAATAAAATATGGCTTAAGTGAAAAAAGCAATCATCCTCGGTATACTTCTGGTGTTTATGGCAGGAAGTTTTTCTGCCCAAATACTTTACAAGGAAGACCCACCTGTCTTGATAAAATATGAAGGCATGGGAGGCATCTTTCTCCATACCGAAGGATTCGGCTTTAACTACCGAAAGGCCAAGAACATTACTTTCAACAGGCGCTGGATTTGGGAAATTGATGGGGAGACCATGACGCATCCTAAGGAGGTGAGCACTACCAATCAATACATCGAAAATGCCAAATCATATGTATATGGCAAGTTGAATAATCTATATATTCTACATGCCGGATATGGCCGTCAGCATATTTTATATGGTATCGAGAACAAGGGCAATGTTGAAATACGCCTTACTTATATCGGTGGACTTTCCTTGGGCATTGCCAAACCGGTTTATCTTGATGTGCTGACAGATGCCAGTCAAGGCACTACTGGTGAAGCCACCGAGAAGTTCGACCCATTAAATCCTCAACATCCGGAAAACATCATAGGAAAGGCCTCCTTTACCTATGGCTTCGATGAATTGAAGTTACACCCCGGATTATATGGCCGATGCGGTTTGAGTTTTATGGACAAAACCGAAAACAACACCGTTTATGTTTTGGAAACAGGCTTCACCTTTGATGCTTACATGTCCAAAATTCCCATTATGGCACTTACCGACAACAACCAATTCTACCTCACTTTCTATCTCAACTTCATGATAGGCAAGAAATGGTAATTGCATCAGCGAAATAATTCATTACTCCACAAAACAATCCAATTTTATCCCATGGCTGAACTTGACACAGAAACAAGAACTAAAAAACCCGCTTGGCTGAAAGTTAAATTGCCAATTGGAAAAGAATATGCCAACGTTCGTGAAGTGGTGGATACCAACAAGCTCCACACCATCTGCGAAAGCGGCAACTGCCCAAACATGGGCGAATGCTGGGGAGCAGGAACCTCCACATTCATGATTCTTGGCAACGTCTGTACCCGTTCCTGTGGGTTTTGCGCAGTGGCCACCGGACGTCCATCCGCAGTGGATTTGCAAGAACCCATGAGGGTAGCCGAATCGGTGAAGCTCATGAAGGTAAAGCATTGCGTCATCACATCGGTGGACAGGGACGACTTGGCTGACGGCGGTTCCATCATCTGGGCCGAAACCATCAGAGCAGTGCGTCAGGTAAGCCCCACCACCACCATGGAAACATTGATACCCGATTTTCAAGGCAACTGGGACAACCTCCAAAGGGTCATCAACGAAAGACCCGAAATCATCTCTCACAACCTCGAAACCGTCCGTAGGCTCACCAAGGAAGTAAGGATTCAAGCCAAATACGACCGCTCCCTCGAAGCACTGAAAATCATCAGCAGCAATGGCATCCGCACCAAATCAGGCATCATGCTCGGGCTTGGAGAAACCCGCGACGAGATTCTCGAATCCATGGACGATCTGCTCCAATCCGGCGTACAGGTGCTCACCCTTGGCCAATACCTTCAGCCCACCCGAAACCATCTCGCCGTTCAGGAATACATCACCCCCGAAACCTTTGCCGAATACAAGCAGACAGGCCTCGCCAAAGGCTTTCAGTATGTAGAAAGTGGCCCCCTCGTCCGCTCCTCCTACCATGCCGAAAGGCACCTGCTCTAAGCCTCCCCATCCCCTCCATTCTCCTAATTCCTAATTTATAATTCCTAATTCTTTTTTGGAGCCTATGGTTTCTTCTCGTCCCATCTGCGTCCCGCTATCCGCTGTAGCCGCTGCATCCCCATTACCGACACCAAGCAGCGGGCTGCCGCTACTATCGGGGCTAGATTTGATGGCAGGTTGCTCGAAATGGCTTTCAGGAAGTATATTTATCTCAATTTTCAGAAATTTTAGCCTTAAATTCGGCTGCGTGACATCTCCACGCAGTTACGTGACGTCTCCACGCAGTTACGTGACGTCTCCACACAGTTACGTGACGTCTCCACACAGTTACGTGATGTCTCCACACGGTTGCGTGACGTCTCCACACGGTTGCGTGGCGTCACCACACGGTTGCGTGACGTCTCCACGCGGTTGCGTGACGTCTCCACACGGTTGCGTGACGTCACCACATGGTTACGTTAGGTACGAAATATTGCAGGTAGGTAGTTGGGAACGCCTACTATGTTCACCAAATTATGTGGGTAAGATTAGTTGTTTGTTTTTATTGTTCAAAAGAACATTTTCGCCGTATGAAGCACTTGGGCGAGGGAGTGGAGTGGCGCCGAAGGCGGTTCTTTGCCGCCTTTGTCTTGCGTTTATTGGTGGGGGCAAAAACGGAGCGCAGCGAACCCACGTAACACCCCGACCCCTTGCAGCAAAGTGGTGGCATTTTCTTGCCTTGGGCTGCTGCTTGGGGGCGCCCCAAAAAGAAAATGATTTATCAAGAGTTGCTGCTCTCCAAGTCGTGGCAATAGTTGAGGAAGAGTTCCATGGCCGTTCGTTTTTTTACGTTCAGCGGGTAGCTGATGAACTTTTCGAGGTATTCGCGCACATCTACCTGCTGCTGGTTTTTGGCTATCCATTCCTGTATAGCGAATTCCTTGTTTTCGATGCCGAAGGCGATGCTTTTGCTGAATCGAAGGACGAAATCTTCAGGCAATTTCTTGTTGGCCACCCAGCAGGCAAACACAAAGGGGAGGCCGGTGAATTTCTTCCATTCTTCAGCCAAATCGAAGGTGTAGTTATAAGTGTTTTTCTTGCCAAAGGTTCTGTCGCCGATGATCAAGCCGGCAGTCGACCCGTTTATTTCTGCCTCGAAACCAGTAGTGGCATTCTTCCAATTGGGATTTATCTTCCAATGATTTTTTGCCAGCACCCTGCATAGCATCACCGAGGTTCGCGATTGGTAATCGAGCAAAATGGTTTCGATGTTTTCCATCGGCACCTGGCTATAAAGGTTCACCGAACTTACCGGGCCATCTGCCCCGATGCAAAAATCAGTGAGGATGTGATATTCCTTCAGTTTCGGCAAGATGGCAATGGGCACCAAGCCGATATCTACTTGGTCGGTGAGGAGCTTATTGGCGCAGTCGGCAGGAATATCAAGACTCAAATCGATTTCTTGGATGATATCGGTATGTTCGAGCCCATATATCAAGGGCTTTGAATTGAGATACGAAACAGCGGAAACTTTAATTCTTTTAGCGGTCATAAGGTCGGTTTATTGGGCATGTTCAGGCTGCCAAAATTATAATTTAAGTAGCTAATAAAACCAAATTCATTTGATATTTATAATTTTTGACTATTTTTGTAACCGTAAAAATAAATTACACACGCTAATGATCACTAAAATAGTGCCCGCATCAAGCATCTCCAGAATCAAACAAACGATATTTGTCTGTTTGATGACCGTGCTGCTTTTTTCCAACAGTAACTTAAAGGCAAGTCCACATCAGTTCTTGATATCTCCCGATACGGTTCCGGTTTTTACCAACACCGATTTCATTGCCCGCATGGTCATCGATGCTTCAGGAATAGCTCCTGGTGGCACCATTACCTTGCAATTCCCTGCCAACTGGGGATGGCCACAGGATAATGATTCCATGGCTGCCAATTATGTGAAAGTTCGTTGTTCCAACCCTAGTGTCAAGTTTACGACTCATGCCTATTTTGATTTCATGTATCCTTTGATAGGAATCTATACCAATGAAATCCATTATGGCATCTTCAAGGATTCTGTTGGAACAATGGGGCTCGGCGATACGGTTTATTTTTATTATGGAAATCATGTTCATGGCGGTTATGGCTTTACTCCTAGCCGAATTGCAGCAAAGGAACATATCTATTTTGCCACCAAGCACGATAGCCTTGCTGCCCAAAGCGCCATTGATTCCATTTCCATCTTGCAGACACCATTGGATGTTTATCGTATCACCGCTTTAGCAAAATCAAACCCTACCATCAATTCTCCTTTCAAGCTCTTGGTTGTTGCTTACGACAAGTTGAACAATCCGGCTTTGGCTTATAACCGCACCATCTATTTCAGCAACCAGACAGGAACCATCTTCGGATTGCCGACCTCCTATACCTTTTCAGCAGTAGATAGCGGGATTCATTCGTTTGACATCACCATCACCGATTATTATGTACATCGAATAAAGATTACGGATGGATTGGGAATGACCTGCCTTAGCAATCCATTGGAAGTGGATACCACCGGTCTTAAAACTTATTGGGGAGATATGCACACCCATTCACAATTATCACATCATGGCTTGGGCACTCCTTACCAGGTTTTCGATTACGGAAAGAATGTTTCTTACCTTGATTATCTATCCTTCACCGAACATAGTTACATTCCCGATTCGCAATATAGGGCTGGAATAAATACAGGAAACCAATTCAATGTAGATGGAAGCTTTGTTACTCTGAATGGCTATGAATGGTCAACGGCAGCCTTTGGTCATAAATGCGTTTACTTCAATTCGGCCAACCCTCCTGCCATCATTACCAATTATAACAATCCCGATTACCTTCTTAGCACTGTTTTTCAACAAGGAGGTTTGGTACACGTTACCCATTCCACTGGCTTATGGGGAGCACCAGCAACCTATAATACCGACTGGACCTATTTTGACCCAGCAGTACAAACCAACGCAGAAGTAACCGGCAATTCAGGTATCTGTTTCGAGTTGGAGAATCCGCAATATGCACAAACCAGGACCATCATTCCCGGCACTACAGTTCAAGATGGTTTGGCAAGGCATTATATCTTTGGTTTGATAGGTGCCAGTGACAATCACCAGGGAAGACCCGGAAAAAACCCCAATCCCGAGTTCAATGCATTCTTCACATATGTCTATCCTAACTTGACTTCGAAGGATGTGGGCATCAGTGCTTCATTGGCTCCTTCCTTGACACGAAACAATATCTTTCAGTCTTTGAAAACAAGGCATAATTATGCCACCACGGGTGCTCGAATCCTGATAGATTATCGGTTGGACGACCACCTGATGGGTGACTATTTCGCTTGGGATTCGGCTGCTGCTTTTCCTACTCTTAGCGCCACCATACATGGCACCGACACCATTTCCCGCATCGACATAGTGAAGAACAACAACAACATCGTTTCTTATACCCCCAACTCCTTGGATTATTCCTTCTCCTACATCGACAGCGCTGCCACTTTCAACAGCTATTATTACCTAAGAATCTTCCAAACCAACACCGATATGGCATGGACCAGCCCCATCTGGTTATTGGATTCTTCCACCTTCACCACCAACCAGATGTATCTGAAGGACAAGTTCGATGTCGAAATATTCCCTAATCCAAACGATGGAAACTTTCAGGTCAGATTCTTCAACAACTTCTCCAAAACCTGCTTGATATCCGTCACCGACGTTACCGGAAAGAAAGTTTACAACAGCCAAGAAACCGTCCTGCCATTCAGCAACGCCACCATCAGCCTAAGCATCCCTGGCCTGCCATCGGGCGTATATCTGCTCGATGTAAACTGCGACAACAACCTCATCCACAAGAAAATTTTCATCGAGCACAGGAAATAATTCCTTTGCCGTTTGGCACTATTCAACAGTTTAATTTGGAGCCTACAGTTTCTTCTCGTATCATGGCCAGTCCCGCTATCCGCTGTAGCCGCTGCATCCCCATTGCCGAAACAAAGCAGCGGGCTGCCGCTACTATCGGGGCTAGTTTTGACGGCAGGTTGCTTCGAAATACCCTCCAATAAGTAGCTATTCAAATATAATCCAATTATATTCGTACCAAGGAATCAGCCAAATGTACCGTGGACTCAGTCAAATGTACCAAGGACTCAGCCAAATGTACCAAGGATTCAGCCAAATGTACCAAGGACTCAGCCAAATGTACCAAGGAATCAGCCAAATGTACCAAGGAATCAGCCAAATGTACCAAGGAATCAGCCAAATGTACCGTGGACTCAGCCAAATGTACCAAGGACTCAGCCAAAAGTACCAAGGAATCGGTAAAAACAAGTTCTTTGGAGAATATGCTGGATAGGGACGTTCAAATAGTTACGGACAAATTAAAGGCCGGTGCTTCGAGCGCAAGAGAGGTTCTGGAGAAAGTGAATGGTGTATCTTATGATCCTTATACCAAAGCAATAAAGGTGGACAATATCAACAAGGTAAAGATATTGGTGGATGGGATGGAAAAGGATTTGGAATATATCAAGAATTTAGCACCGGATAGATTAAAGAAGATTGAAGTGATAAGAGACCCTGGTGGCAGGTATGGATTGGAGGGTTATTCTGCCGTAATAAACATCATATTGAAAAAGGATTATGTTGGGTCTGAAATATATCTTGGCGACGACTACATGTTGGATTATAAAGCCATCAAGCCTGAATACCGAACTGTTCAGAACAATGTGAACGCGACCTTGAATTACGTCAACAACAATATCAACCTATACGGCAGTTATAATAATAGTTACAACAATTTCAACTTCA
Organism: uncultured Bacteroidota bacterium; assembly: GCA_903911135.1. Classification (GTDB taxonomy): domain Bacteria; phylum Bacteroidota; class Bacteroidia; order AKYH767-A; family JABDAW01; genus JABDAW01. The sequence goes on along the minus strand of CAIWCG010000103.1, from coordinate 2,960 downwards.
ATACCTCGATGAAAAAGCAATATTCGGATGGGTTGGTCATTGAAGACAACACCATCAATAACGATGTGAACAATCATATCAAGGAATATAGCAACAACTATACACTTGGTGTCGATTATTATCTGAATCCGAAAAACACCATCAGTTTCGAATCGGATATTTCTGTTCAGCCTGCATCAAATAATACGACCAATCTATTGTTCAATGTTAGAAATTATTTTCAAGGCACTTTAACGGACAACTACAATTCTCAAGAAACAGGAACTTCAAAAGAACTGATTACCACCAATACACTGTATTATATTTTTAAGCCGGATGAAAATAATGAATTCAATGCGAATTTCAGTTATAGCTATCTCAATCACGATTATTCCACCAATTACCATGATTATTTGTTGTTCAGTTCCAATCAATTAGGCAATGATAAAAAGAATTCTAGTAAATTTTATTTAGAATATACACATACATTCAGCAGTATAAGCAATTTAGAATTGGGATATGGAAACGTCTGGCTGAAGGAAAACAACAGTTTTGTTGCCATGTCCCTCCCATACTCTTTCACATATGATGACATTCGCCAAAAATTATACGGCTATTATAGTTTGCAGGCTACCAAGAAATTCAGTTTAAAATTAGGAGCTGCCGGAGAAACGAGCACACCTGATGCTGATGGAATAAAAAAACACTATTACCTCTTGGAGCCATATGCAGATTTGAAATATAACCTGTCAGAATTAGTAAATTTCAAACTTAAATATCGTGCTGAAGGCACCTACCCTTCGGTGGATGAAACCAATCCTTTCATCTATATCATTGACAAGGAAAATGTTAAGATCGGTAATCCATTGTTGCAACCAGAATTGGTTCATAAAATATCCTTACAAGCAAATATTATAAGCGGCATATTGACTTTCGAACCCTATTATCATTTCTCTAATAACATGATTGCTGAAACAGGATACCTGCGAAGCGACAATATCTTTGTAATGGATTATAACAACATAAGCAACTATACCAGACGTGGCTTAATCGCAAGGCTAACCATTCCTTTAACTAAATCACTCTTCTTGGAATCTAATGCTGACATTTTTAACAATGCGATGAAATATAATGGTGTAAGCAATGAGTTTAATTTCTGGACAATGTCGAGCCAGTTGATTTATCAGAATGAAAAATTCGGAACCACTATAGGATTGAAATACCAGAAGAATTTGGTAAAGGATATTACCCTCTTAGGCTATCAGAATGAAAACAATGATTTATGGATATCCTTTATTCAACAGCCATTTTTTAAGCAAAGGTTGAACATTATGCTTTTATATTTTATACCTACAGATTTTGGAGTTAATTACGACCAAGGAAGTTTTAAACAAACAGCTTCTTATCAAGAAATAAAATATGCAGACATCAGCTTGATTAAGAATCTATTCATGTTTCAAGTAAATTATCGTATATCAAAAGGAAAATCAGCCAAGAACACAGAAAAGAAAATTGATAAAGTTAATGAAAAAACCAAGAAGGGTATTTTGTAATTTATATTGGATCTAATACTATATTAAAATTTTTGTTACTGCTTTCTTGAGAATCTTTCTAGTCAAGATATCTTACACCGTATTCAATTAGGATTTATAAACCACAATAAGAAAAGTAATAATTGGTAGGATTCATTTTAATCGAAAAATAAACTGCCTCAAAACCAGATTAAATCGCAAAAACATCTGAAATACTCTTAATTATATGAGTCCCAATTTTAGATATATATTTCCGGACCACTTCTTCAAAAGCTAACAATCAAACATTATAATCCAGCATACAATAGGCATTATAACAAATTTACACTTATCCATTGGTCAGTATGATCAGAGAATTGGTAAAAACAAAGTGGCATTTAAAAGTTTCCATTTTGAATTGAGTATTTTTCTTCTATATTAGTTCATTAACTTTGTATAACGGCTGAAAGCCATTTAGTAATTTGTAATTCACTATTATATATAACGGCACAACCATCTGCCCTTGTTTATTGCCATTGCATCAATAACTAAAATAATACTGTTGTTACCCCTTGGTTTTGGTTACTGAACCATCGGTACTGCATCAATATATAGGAAACTGTACATTGAATTTACTCCATATTACACTTGTTAATGCCTTCATAAGGCGTTATATATCGAATCGTTACAATTCCACATTCGGAGCAAAAAAAGTGAATCATAAAATGATCTTTACATAATATCCCATCAAATAACTAACAATTGATTGTCCTAAAACACCAAAAACATACAACTGCTGGTTTCCAATAAATGATTTTAACTAACAACACACAACAAAATATTCGAAACTAAGGGAAATACAAACAAAAAAAGCCCCTTGATTTCTCAAGAGGCTTTTAAAAATTATGGCAACGACATACTCTTCCAGCTTTAACACTAGTACCATCTGCGCTGGCGGGCTTAACTTCTCTGTTCGGGATGGGAAGAGGTGGACACCGCCGCTATAGTCACCATAAATATCTTAAGTAGTATAACGCAACTTATATAAATAATATATTTACATAAGCGTCTGCATTTACATACACGACATTTAGAGAAAGAAAATACAAAGAAACAAAATTCATACGATGAATATAAAGCTTACGGGTAATTAGTATTGCTCGGCTTTGCCATCACTGACTTTACACCTACAACCTATCAACGTGGTAGTCTCCCACGACCCTTATAAAGAAGTCTCATCTTGAGGCAAGTTTCGCGCTTAGATGCTTTCAGCGCTTATCTTAACCATACGTAGCTACCCTGCGGTGCAGTTGGCACTACAACAGGTGCACCAGAGGTATGTCCGATTCGGTCCTCTCGTACTAGAATCAGGCCCTCTCAAACTTCTAACGCCCACAACAGATAGGGACCGAACTGTCTCACGACGTTCTGAACCCAGCTCGCGTGCCACTTTAATCGGCGAACAGCCGA
>CAIWCG010000102.1 GCA_903911135.1 uncultured Bacteroidota bacterium | reverse complement strand
TTCATAATCAAACTTAGATTCTTTCTTTTTCATTCTATTAACTTTTTTCTACTCAAAAAACAAAATTATATTTTTTTTGACACAGTTTATAGAACAGACTCCTATTTTCTGTTGTATTATGCTGTTTTCAGTTCAAAAAGATGAAATTGTTGTCGCAACAATTGCAACTTTTGCCATAACAATTGCAACTTTTGTCATAACAATTGTAACTTTTACTCCAACAATTGCAACTTTTGCCGTAACAATTGCAATGGATGCCATAACAATTGCAATGGATGCTGTAACAATTGTATCTTTTGTCATAACAATTGTAATTGTTGCCGTAACAATTACAATTGCTGTGGCAAGAATTGTAATTGTCATCACAAATATTTATGCTTTTTGAGTCTTGATTATCGATATTTAAGCTAAAATTATCATTCATGAGTCTTGAAAAAGATTCAAGGCCATTGAAAATAACAGCAGAGGGGAAATGAAAAGAACTGTTAATATTTAACATCATATTGTCAATGTTGGGATGGATTGAATCATTTCCTTGGCCATAATCCTCGTTTCCCTGTCGGTATTTTCATAATCTTCGAGACATGGTTTTTCGATAAAACTGATTTTTTGGAGGCAATTTTCGATGATGTCAGGCATTTTCAAGAAGCTGATTTTATCTTCCAGAAACGCCTCCACGGCAATTTCATTGGCTGCATTGAGAACGCAAGGGCTGTTTCCAGCTTTTTTGAGAGCTTCAATGGCCAAGGCAAGATTGCGAAAAGTCTTCATGTCGGCCTGCTGGAAAGTCAATTGGGGATAATCCAAAAAATTGAATCTAGGAAACGTAGATGGAAGCCTGTCGGGATATCCAAGCGCATACTGGATGGGGAGTTTCATGTCGGGCAAGCCCATTTGCGCCTTCATGCTGCCGTCAATGAACTGCACGATGGAATGGATGATGCTCTGCGGGTGAACGATAACATCTATTTGCTCTGGCTTAAGATTGAACAGCCATTTAGCTTCTATGATTTCAAGTCCCTTGTTCATCAGCGTTGCAGAGTCTATCGTTATCTTGTTTCCCATCGTCCAGTTTGGATGATTCAAAGCTTGTTCGCGGGTAATGTGCTTTAAATCTTCAACCGTTTTATTAAGGAAAGGACCACCCGAAGCAGTCAGATAAATCTTCTCTATTTTATTGTTCCATTCCCCTGCCAAGCATTGAAAAATAGCAGCATGTTCAGAATCGACTGGAAGAATGTTCACCATTTTTTCTTTTGCCAATGCGGTAACCAAATCGCCCGCCACCACCAATGTTTCCTTGTTAGCCAAGGCAATCGTCTTGCCATATTTTATGGCGTTGAGGGTAGGTTTCAATCCGGCATATCCTACCAATGCAGTCAATACCATATCGATGGTTTCCATCTGAACGATGTCAGCAATGGAATCAGTACCGGCATAGACCTTAATATCATGAGCCAACAAGGCATCCGACACTAGTTTAAACTTTGTTTCATCGGCAATAACGACCGCATTCGGCTTGAATTCAATCGCTTGTTCAATCAACAAATCAGCATTTCCATTAGCCGTCAATACCTCCACTTCAAATCGGTCAGTATTTGCCCTGATAACATCCAAAGCCTGCCTGCCAATGGAACCCGTAGAACCCAAAATAGCTATATGTCTTTTATCGCTCATGCTTGTTTTAATGGCTGCAAAGGTAGAAAATATACGGATTATGGGTAAATGTCAATCCAAAACTCAAGCAAAAACATAAATACATATAGTATGCTATTGAACATTTATCATTAAATCTTGTTTTAAAACCATCCGATCCGCCGAAGAATTACCAAAATTGGCTTTTGTTGGCATTCCTTCTGCCGACCATGACTAAAAGTCGGTTTTTATAGATGGTCCTTGCGCCGACCATGACCAAAAGTCGAGTTTTATAGATGGTTGTTGCGCCGACCATGACCAAAAGTCGAGTTTTATAGATGGTCGTCGCGCCGACCATGACCAAAAGTCGGTTTTTATAGACGGTCGTTGCGACGACCATGACCCAAAGTCGAGTTTTATAGATGGTCGGTGCAAAGAATGCCACCAATCCATTCGGATTATGCATGGTATTCGCAACGACCATGATTTAACGGAATATAATATTGTAAAATGGAACCATTAATCTTAGTTGGGGCGAGTTGATTAAAAATAATTGAGCAAGCCAAAGGATATTTTTGCATTTTTTAAACTGATGGCATCATTAAATTCTTTGCCTACAGCATAACTCACCGAGAATATTCCAAGTTTTGTTTGAAATGTGGAACCAACTCCGAATCCCATCGGAGTGTCTGTATTGTTTGATGTTGAGTTGGTACTTTGGTTTTTATACCAAGCCTGATTGTAAAAAAGGAAAAGGTAGGAATTCAGCTCCATGATATATCTATATTCCACCTTCCAAATGTGCATGTTTGATGCATAGATACTTTGTTCGTCAAAGCCTCTTAATGTCCGTAAGCCACCGAAACGCAACAACTCATTTCGAAACAGATTTGGAGCATTGATGTAACCACCCTTTATACCTATATCAATGACACTTCGAGTAGCCAATGGAAAGTAATAATCAAAGCTATAATTCACTTTATAAATTGTAGAAACCAACTTAAGACTATCATAAATTTCAGCATTAATCTTTGCATTTTTATGAATGGTTTTAATGCCGACTGAGGAGGTGCCTTCAAAAGAGTAACCACTGCGGGGATTAAGTCGATAGTCCAGCTTTTCTGACTTGTAGCCTAACCCATAATGGTTTTCAGATACATCTGCAAATGAAGGAAGAACAGTTATGCTGTCCAATCCCTTTGAAGATATCAGGGCAGATGATGAATGTTCGTAAAAAACTTTCATGAAATTGCCACCAGTCAACAAGTATTGCACGCCAATGTTTTCATTTAAATTCAAGTAACTGGTATCCTGCTTTAACAATGAAAATTTAACATCCAATCCAAATGGTGAACTGAATAAAAAAGGATAGACAAATTGAACTTTCAAGTCTTGAATGCGCGATTGAGGAGCTTGCCAGTTCAAATCAAACAACTCCCCCTTGCCATAAGAATTATGCAACCGAAGGTGAGCCTCCCCAGTAATCTGTGTGGTAGAAACCGTGGGACCAGAGCCAGGAGTTTGTGGTATGCTGTTGGGCGCAATACCTATTACACCATCAAATTGACTTGCTTGCTTCTTATCTATGTAGAGGAGGATTTTACAATTCTTTTCCAAGAAAATGACTTTGAAATTTTGATTCGTATTTACAAATGGCAACTCTCGAAGTCTATCTGGAATTTTGGCAATTAATGATTCGTTGTATACATCCCCAGGCTTTATTCCAAGATAAGAATAGAGATATTCATTGGACAAATCTGCAGTGCCTTTAATAATTAAACTATCTATGTGAACCAATATATTTTTTGTTAATGCAAGTCTGGTATTAATTTTATTTTCATTGATGATAATGTTATCAAATTTTATTGAAGCAAAAGGATACCCCTTGTTTTCACAATAATTCAATATCCCTTCCAAAAGTTTTCTAATTTGTTTTTGATTAAAGACTTTTCCATTAAATAACTTATCCCTGAAACCAACTTCACTTAAAATTCCTTCATCAACATTTCCCTTTTCAATATTGGCCAATTGATAGATTGCACCAGTATTTAGAAAAGCTATTTGATTTAATGAATCCGTTTTCATACTATCGAAACTTGCTGTAAGATATCCATAATCAAACAGGTTAATCAGAAATGATTGTAATTCCTTGGTTCGTTGTATGGAGGTAACAAATGTGTTCTTATATCCAATTTGCTTAATGATGGCATCAACATTTTTATCTTCTATATTATTAGCAGATTGAATGGTTAAGGTATAATTTGCTTGAGCCAAACAATCATTAAATAATGGGAATATTATAAAAAAATATAAAAGCCCAGATTTTCTAAATTTAAAAATTGCAGAAACCAACTTTGAAAATCTTATCCTCATATTTGCCAGTCAATTTCTTGTAAATCTTGCTTTATTAGGATTTCATTTGTTTTAGAGAAGTGTTTATTGCCAAAAAAACCACTATAGGCAGAAAATGGAGAAGGATGAGTTGATTTCAAAATAAAATGCTTATTCTTATCTATGATTTTTTCCTTTGATTTGGCGTAATTTCCCCATAATAAGAATACTAATCCTTCTCGGTGATCAGAAAGTGCTTTAATTACTGAATCAGTAAACATTTCCCAACCTTTACCTTGATGAGATGCAGCTTGATTCTCTCTAACCGTTAAAATGGCATTGAGAAGAAAAACGCCTTGATTGGCCCATCTTTCAAGATTTCCATGATTCATGTTTATATTTATACCTAAGTCGGTTTCGATTTCCTTATAAATATTTAACAATGAAGGTGGTGGCTTTATTCCATCCTGAACAGAAAAACATAAACCATGAGCTTGACCTGAACCATGATATGGATCTTGACCAAGAATAACCACCTTAACCTTATTGAATGGAGTTAAATTAAAAGCGTTGAATATTTGTGGTCCTGGCGGAAAAATCTTAACTCCACTCTTCTTTTCATTAACAAGAAATGCTTTAAGGTCTGTAAAATAACTCTTTACAAACTCATCTTTAAGTTCCTCTTTCCAGCTATTCTCTATTTGGGGATTAATATTGCTCATGTTTAAGATAACGTAGATACAAACATTCCATTGTTAATAGATTTTTACTATGATACATTTAGGGAATGAAAAAATTAGCATAATTTTGTTCCGTCAGCAAAAGGCCAAATAATTGAATCCTATAATTATAATAAATTAACATAACAAAAATCACATTTTCACGTTAAAAAATAATCATAAAAAAAACAGATAAAATGAAAAAAACAATCTTAGTATTTGCCTTAGCGGCCATCGTAATGTATTTGTCGGGTTGCAAAGCTCATGAAAGATGCCCTGCCTATGGCAGCATAAAAAACCCAACATCCAGTTCTCAAACCGGAACAAGGATATAAATTATTTATAATTGAAGTTTACATTCTGAATAATATCTGGATGTAAACTTTTTGCTACTGGACAAGTTACTGCAGCATTTCTTAATAAATCTTTTTCCTTCTCAGAATAATTTCGTAGCGGCATATCGAATTCGACGTGTATTTCGCTTACCCGTCTTGGATCGGAAGCCATGATTTTTATTACCTTGAATTGAATGCCTTCAATTGCTATATTATTCCGTTTTGCAACGATGCCCATTATCGTTAACATGCATACTGCCAACGAACCTGACATCAAGTCGGTCGGAGAAAACGATTCGCCTTTTCCTTGGTTGTCTAATGGCGCATCAGTAACGATTGTTTTGCCCGATTGGAGATGAGTCATTTCATTCCTCAAATCTCCCAAATAGATTCCTTTAATTATTTCCATGGGACAAAATTACAAATTAAAAAGTATTTTTGACCCGATGCAAAGGAAAAAATCATTTGAGATTATAGGTACGGATTGGAAGATAAAATTATTGGAATGGACCAAAAAATATCCTTTGGCATGTTATTTAGATAGCAATAGGTATTATGATGGAAACCCAAATAAAACCTATGAATGTTTGGTGGGTGTTTCTCGAAATCCTTATACAAATATTAATCCATTTGATCCAGGATTCAAGTTGTTGAATGAAGCTTCTTATTGGACTTTTGGTTTTTTTACTTATGACCTAAAAAATGAATTCGAGAAATTAAGTTCGAATAATATAGATGAAATTTCGATGCCATCTTATCATTTTTTTATTCCTGAATACGTATTTGAAATCATTGAAAATGAGGTAACCATTCATTTTAATGACCGGATAATGGAGGATAACATCAATCAGATATTTGAAGATATCAACAATATTGAAATCAGGAAAAAATTACCAAACACTCAGGTTCCAGTCATCAAACAAAGAATTACAAAAGAACAATATGTTGATATCATCAATAAAATAAAAAAGCATATTGCAGTTGGTGATATTTATGAAATGAATTATTGTATGGAATTTTACATTGATGATTTTCAATGCAAACCTACATCACTTTTCGCTCGGCTTAAAACCGTTTCACCCATGCCATTTTCCTGTTTCTATCGAGTAAAAGACAAGTATTTATTGTGTGCCAGTCCTGAACGGTTTATGATGAAGAAAGGCCAAAAAGTAATCTCGCAACCAATAAAGGGCACGATCAAAAGAGACTTGATGGATTTGGAAAATGATGAACGGCTAAAACAGCAATTGTACAATGACTCGAAAGAGCGGTCAGAAAATGTGATGATAGTGGATTTGGTGCGCAATGATTTATCAAGAACAGCAAAAAAAGGAAGTGTAAAAGTGGAAGAAATGTTTGGAATTTATACCTTCAGACAAGTGCATCAGATGATTTCTACGGTGACATCTGAAGTAGATGGGGATATTACATTTAAAGAACTTATCAGAACTACTTTCCCGATGGGCTCGATGACTGGTGCTCCAAAAATTCGTGCCATGCAACTGATTGAAGAATATGAATTGACCAAACGCGGTTTGTATTCTGGCTCGGTGGGATATATCACTGCGGACAATGATTTCGATTTCAATGTGGTGATTCGAAGCATTATTTATGATTCCTCCAAAAAGTATTTGTCATTTATGGTAGGCAGCGCCATTACTTTCGATTCCATTCCAGATAAGGAATACGAAGAATGTTTGTTAAAAGCGAAGGCAATCATGCAGGTATTGACAGAAAAATAAGTAGGTATTCATTGTCAGGACTATAAATAACAGCATGTTTTCTGCATTAAAATGAGTTTTTAAGGAGGATTTTAGTTTAAAATCACCTTTACCAACAACTTCTTCACCTGTGTGGAAGACTTCTTCACCTGTGCTGAAGACTTCTTCACCTGTGTGGAAGACTTCTGCACAGGTGAGGAAATTTAGTTTCTAATGATACAAAGTAAGTATTAATCCAACAAAAAGGTGATGTAAGATGGATTAAAATTTTGGATAATGACGGGCATTAAACGAACCCCCATGTGAGGTTCAAAGTCTCTTTCATTTGGTATTAATTTTTATATTTCTATTTTTGCAGCCCCTAAAAAATTAATGTAGTATAAATATTTAAATATGGAAAATGTAATTTATGTAGTGCCGGTATTTGGGTTAATAGCCCTTTTTTATTGTTATTTGAAAGCTAATTGGGTGGTGAAACAAGATCCCGGCAATGAAAAAATGTCAACGATAGCAAAGTATATTGCCGAAGGTGCAATGGCTTTTCTTAAAGCAGAATACAAGGTACTTTCCTACTATGTGGTTTTGGCTGTATTATTCCTAATGTATATAGGATACAGCGGCGAAAATTCCTCCCCTCTGATAGCAGGTTCATTCGTTGTAGGTGCTTTATTTTCAGTTTTGGCAGGTTATATCGGAATGAAAATTGCCACTAAGGCAAATGTAAGAACTGCCCAAGCAGCTCGCACCAGCTTATCAAAAGCATTGAGCGTTTCCTTCGGTGGAGGTTCTGTAATGGGAATGGGTGTAGCAGGTTTGGCTGTTCTTGGTTTAGGTTCCTTATTCATCCTTTTCAAGTTCATGTTCGTTCATGGAACGGATGTTAATGGCAAAGAAATGGAACGAGCCTTGGAAGTATTGACAGGTTTCTCTTTAGGAGCTGAAAGCATTGCCTTGTTCGCAAGAGTTGGCGGTGGCATTTATACTAAAGCTGCCGATGTAGGTGCTGACTTAGTAGGTAAGGTAGAAGCCGGAATTCCAGAAGATGATCCTCGAAATCCTGCTACCATTGCAGATAATGTTGGTGATAATGTTGGTGATGTTGCTGGTATGGGTGCCGATTTATTCGGTTCTTATGTTGCCACCATGCTTGCCACGATGGTATTGGGAAGGGAAATCGTTTCTCACGATAATTTTGGTGGAATAGCCCCTGTGTTATTGCCAATGCTAATAGCAGGAACAGGAACCATTTTCTCCATCATCAGTACTTTCTTCGTTAAGATTAAGGAAGGTGGAACAAACGTTCAGGGCGCTTTGAATATGGGTAACTGGATGTCGATCGCATTAACTGCAGTGGCATCATTCTTTATCATTCGTTGGGTTATGCCTGATAGCATGAACTTCCGTGGTCAGGATTTTACTTCTATGGGAGTATTTTATTCTGTAGTAATTGGTTTGTTGGTAGGTGCCCTTATCAGCATGATAACGGAATATTATACCGCAATGGGTCGTAAACCTGTCAATGCAATCGTTCGTCAGTCATCTACTGGTGCTGCAACCAACATCATAGCTGGCTTAAGTGTCGGTATGATGAGCACTGCATTCCCTGTAATGGTTCTTGCTCTTGGAATCGTTGGTTCTTATATGGTTGCCGGTTTATATGGCGTATCCATTGCTGCTGCCGGTATGATGGCAACTACAGCCATGCAGTTGGCCATTGATGCTTTCGGTCCTATCGCCGACAATGCAGGGGGTATTGCCGAAATGAGCGAATTGCCTAAAGAAGTCCGTGAGAAAACCGACATCCTCGATGCAGTTGGTAATACTACTGCCGCTACCGGAAAGGGTTTTGCCATCGCTTCTGCCGCCTTGACATCCTTGGCTTTGTTTGCTGCCTTTGTAGGTATTGCAGGCATCAAGTCCATCGATTTATATAAAGCCCCTGTCCTTGCCGGTTTATTCATAGGCGGCATGATTCCGTTTGTATTTTCCGCTTTGGCAATCAGTGCTGTAGGCCGTGCTGCCATGGCAATGGTGGAAGAAGTTCGTCGTCAGTTCCGCGAAATTCCAGGTATCATGGAAGGCACTGGCAAACCTGAATATGATAAATGCGTTGCCATCTCCACCAAAGCGGCAATCCGCGAAATGGTTGCTCCTGGTGCCTTGGCATTATTGGTTCCCATCATCATCGGCTTCGGCTTGAAAGGTGTTTTTAAAGATACTTCCAGTGCCGAAATTCTTGGTGGCGTACTTGCAGGCGTTACCGTTTCAGGCGTGTTGATGGCAATCTTCCAATCCAATGCTGGCGGTGCTTGGGATAATGCCAAGAAATCCTTCGAAAAAGGCGTAATGATTAACGGCAAGATGGAATACAAAGGTTCTGATGCCCACAAGGCTTCTGTCACTGGCGATACCGTTGGCGATCCATTCAAAGACACTTCTGGCCCATCCATGAACATCCTCATCAAGTTGATGTCCATCGTATCCTTGGTTATCGCTCCTCATATCTCCGTTACAAAAATGAACAACGAAGCAGCCATGGACAAGAAAATCGAGGCCGTTACCACTTCCATTTCACAGGACATGACTCCCGTAAAAGGAACTTTGGTATTCAGCAAACCGCATTCATGGATTGGTTTCAACCTCAAGCATTTGCTTTCCAATGCCCGTGGAACCATCACTATTGATACCGCCTATGTCAATCTTACCGGCGATTTCAAAACCTCCACCATCGACCTGATCATGGACATCAAATCCATCAGTTCGAACAATACGCAACGCGACGAACATCTTAACAGCGATGATTTCTTCGAGACCGAAAAATATCCTAAGGCCACCTTCCATGGCACCTCCATCGACAGCACCGACAACAAGCAGTTCAAGTACGTAGCCAAAGGAACCCTTACCATCAAGGATGTTACCATGGCCGTAGCGTTGCCGTTCAATTATGTAGGCGAATCCAAGCGTGAAGGCAAGCCAAGCATCTATGCTTTCGAAGGCGAAACCACTATCCTCCGGTCCGAATATCACATCGGCAAACAAGGACCAGGTTTGGGCAATGAAGTGAAAATCACCTACGCCATCGAAGCCTCCCCAAAGAAATAAGTTTCTACAAGGAACAGCAATAATCACAAGCCCTCTGATAACATTTATCAGAGGGCTTCGTCGTTATAGGACTTGATAACTCTTTATCAAAACCTCCATAACTTTCCTCCTATTATGGCACCTCCGATAAGGTCGGTAGCATAGTAGGAGGAAGGAAAACCAATTAGGTTATTGGGAATAACTTATAAGGAAAACAATCTAAATCGTACTCTCAAGAAGATATTATTCAAGAAATTTCCATCCTTAATGATACTTGCCGTTGATACATTTTTCTTATACTTAAAATTACCTGCTGCATGTATATTTATATTGTAAACTAAGGCATGAGAATCATAAATATAGTTGTTATTGCCAGAAGTATAATATCCCAAATTGAGATTGGAACCTATATCAAATTGGAAATTTTTGTAATTTATTTTAAAACCTATCGGAACATTGACTGAATAGACCATTGCTTTATCATTAAATCTTGTGGTGTCGGTTACCATTCCCATGAATGGCCCCGTACTAGTACCTCTGGAATAGGTTAATGTGGTAGTATGATACATTAAGGTTATGCCCGAGAAAAAATAGATGGAAGTTTTTTTGTCCTGATTCAAATAGGCATTAAATGGCAAGAAAGGCCTGGTATATTGAATATAATAACTCTCATCGGTTACTTTGGTTGATTCCAGACCACCTCCATCAAATCCTACTCCCGGATTCTCATAATCTCTACTAGAAGTTAAGGCACCGATTGTATAGGTATTAAGTTTATAGCCCTCTCGACTTAGCTCAATAAAAGCATAAAAATGATTAAAACTCTCCAGACTATTTTTATAAAATTCATTTGAACCTATAAGATAAGTACTTTGAAGCTTTCCACCTTGGTAAAACTCATATATTGAGGGTAAATACGGTGTAAATACAGGTTTAAATTCAGATTCCTTGTTGAGATTAAAGTTAAGACCCAAGTTTAAATAAAACGTATTCTTTTTTATGCTTGAGTCTTTTTGAGCAAATAGAAAGCAACTACAAAAGAATAAAACTACTAGCGGGATTCCATTTTTAGTATTCATGAAAGCAAAATTACAAATTATTTCTCATTAATCCCCCATACTATATATATACAGCATCCTCCCGTTTCGGTTTTTTGGGGTAAGTGGTTTTTTGAAAGAAAGCGAGGGCCGGCAAAAAGGTGGGTAAATGTCATTTGGTGGGGTGTGCTATTTTTTTACATTTGCAGCGATGAATACGAAACGGATTTTTTCTTTTCCCGAATCACCATCTCTCTTGGAGCAATTTACCATATATGGGGTACTTCACACGTCCCAGGTAAAATGCTGCAACAGATGCAACTGACCCCTAAACTTTCCTTTTTTACTCCCAATTTCAGCCTGTCGGAAGGCCAAATAAGTGCTTTTTACCTTGAGAATGGGTTTTCTTCACCGATGAAGAAGATTTCTTCACCGATGAAGAAGATTTCTTCACCGAGGACGAAGACTTCTTCACCGAGGACGAAGACTTCTTCACCGAGGACGAAGACTTCTTCACCGATGACGAAGACTTCTTCACCGAGGACGAAGACTTCTTCATCGAGGACGAAGACTTCTTCACCGAGGACGAAAACAGTTACAGGTCAAAAAAATGAGACAATTATAATTATATAAAGTATTAACAATTTAAAAAAAATTTAAGCATGAAAAAAATTAATTCACTCAACGAACTGATCCTGATGGTTCTAAAACGAAACAGGGGGAAAAATCACAGGCACTTGATTATCGTCACCATTGCCTTGCATAACAGGGTTTTCCCAATAAAATGGGATGAGTTCAACACTTTCGCAACCGAGGCTACCATTTATCTGAACGCCAACAGGGTGCGATTGGGCATTTCGGTGCCGAACATGGGCATCCTGTCCGACTTGATTGACAATGTGACCACCGGCTGGGTTTTTGTCTATGAAAAAACTACTAATTCGGTGGCTAGAAATAAATCATGGAGAGATAAACGCGATGTATTGAGAGGTCAAATAGTAGAAATCATGAATATCATTTTTGGTGATATCATGGAGTCGGTTTATACCTCCGATGACCGCATTGCCCTAAGACATCCATTGCATGTAACGCATAAAACCCCTTCCACCAAAATGTTGACTTCACCAAAGATCAGCATGGAAACCATCATTCACCTGCAGCAGATTTTGAGGCTTCAAAATCCTGAAACACCCGATTCGGCCGAAATGCCCTTAAAGCAACACATCGTTTTGGAATATTTCATCGGGCTACCAGGCCTTGCTGCCGATGACATCCATTTTGCCGATGCAAAAACCGTAACCACGTTTTTATATGGAGTCGCTTTTCTGGAAACCAATGCCGGAAAAACGATTTATTATCGCGCCTGCTACGAAAGCACCAGAGGCGAAAGAAGCGTATGGAGTGCCATCTTCAGCGCCGTGATAGCGTAAATAAATCTTGACGAAAAAGAAGCCGTTCTGTGTTTGCAGGACGGCTTTTTGCTTGATAATTATATGGTTTCAACATCAACCTGACCCTTACTGCCGAAACCAATGTAGATATTCATGACGCAGTATAAGGTTAGACATCAATAAAATAACAAGCCCGACAGGAGTAAAAACTTGTCGGGCTTTTTATTGTTTTAACGATTTTGTTTTAATATTGCATCCATGAAAAAGGAAATCAAGAAAGCCAAACCAGCAGCCATCCCAATGGATTCAACATCCTTGAACAAGCTGAAATGGCTCTTGGCGCTCATCCCCGCCGCTTTTGCATTCCTGCTTTATTTCCAAACCATCACCTTCAGCTACACCCTCGATGATCCCACCGTAACCAAAGACAACCGTATCGTAAAAAGCGGCTTCGCAGGCATCGCCACCATCCTAAAAACCGACTACTGGTTCGGATACAAAAACGAAAGCGTCAGAGGTGCTGTTTATCGCCCCATGCCGCTCATCCTTGCCGCCATAGAATGGCAAATCATGCCCGACAATCCAGCTTTTTATCACCTCATCAATATCCTCCTCTATGCCATCCTTTCCATGCTTTTGTTCCTCTTGCTTTACAACCTACTTTCCCTCTACAAGGCACAAAATGAACCTTTGAATCTTTTGTTTGCCTTCATCACCACCATGCTCTTTGTCGCACATCCCATCCACACCGAAGTGGTGGCCAGCATCAAAAGCCAAGACGAACTCCTATGTTTCCTTTTTGGCCTGTCCACCATGCTCTTCACCCTAAAATTCATCGAATCCAATTCCATCTATCAGTTAATCCCCCTCGGCATCAGTTTTTTCTTCACCCTTCTTTCTAAGGAATCAGGAATCACCTTCATCCTCCTCATCCCATTGATGCTCTTCCTATTCACCAAATCCGACACCAGAAAAATCCTCACCGCTACCTCCATACTGGTCATCCTATTGGTCATCTATCTCCTCATCCGTTCACAAGTCTTGAAATCAATTCCCGACAATCCCAATCAAAATGCCCTCAACAATTCACTCTATGCCATTCCCGATTTCGTCAGCCGAGAGGCCACCGCATTTTATATTCTCCTTCGCTATCTCTTCCTTTTGATAATCCCGCATCCGCTCTGCTACGATTATTCCTTCAACCAGATTCCAGCCATCACCCTCTCAAATCCTTTGGCCATCATCAGCCTTCTCATCTATATCGCTTTGCTGGCTTTTGCAATCATCAATATTCGCAAGAAAAACATCCTATCATTCGCCATCTTTTTTTTCCTGATTACGCTTGCTCCTGTCTCCAATGTCTTCATGGTCATCGGTTCCACCATGGCCGAACGATTGCTGTTCATGCCATCATTGGGTTTTTGTTTGGCTTTATGTTTTATGATGATACATCTACTAAAGGTGGAGACCATTAAAGTCAAGATTCATGACATCAAACAATTCATGTCCGCCTATTCTACCGTTTTGATCATTGTCCTATTCATTACCGGCATCTATTCCATCAAAACCTTTTCTCGTAGCAATGATTGGAAAAACGACCTAACCCTTTTCTCCCACGACTTAGAAATAGCTCCCAATAGTGCCCGCATACATTTCAATTATGGCAGCGTCATTTATTCCGACTTATATCCGAAAGCCACCACCAAGGAACAACAAAAGAACACTTTGGATCAAGCCATCGTGGAATTCAAAAAAGCCATTTCCATTTTTGATAAAGCCCCGGTTTACTACACCCAATTAGGCCAATGCTACGAATTGGAACTTGATTATCCTAATGCCATTCTTAATTATGAAACAGCCAAACAACTTTATAACACCCCATACTGGCCTATCTATAAGGAGCTTGGATATCTCTATACCAAGAATGGCGAATTGGAGAAATCCATCCATAATTCCGACACTGCATTACTGTTCACTTCATTATATCACGACACCATTCAGGCTTCCATTTATAATTATTTGGGCTTCGCTTATGGCAGCAAAGGGAATCTTCCATTGGCAGACGAGGATTTCAAGAAAGCCATCAAGTTGAATCCCAATTATGGCGAAGCTTTTCGTAATCTTGGAACCCTTTACTATATGAAATCCGATTTCAACAAAGCTTTGGAATACTTTAATGAAGCTTGCAGAATCGATTCTAATGACATAGAAAGCATAAACAGAATTGGTTTGTCCTATCAGGCATTAGGCAATGTGGAAAAAGCTAAGTTATATCTTGATAAGGTCGAACAGTTCAAGAAACAATCGAATTAGGATGTTTGATTTGAAATTTCAATCATCACTTAATACAATATTATCATCTCTTGTTATAAAGCCATGCCGAAGGGTCAAGCTTGACAGTGCCTTTCCATATCTGGAAGTTGAGTTCTGTTTTAGAATCCTCTTCATTCGTATTTACAAGACCTATTTTCTGTTTGGTAGTAACCTTTTCGCCCATTTTAATGTAGGTTTCTTCCAAGTTCGAATACACGCTTAGATATTCACCATGACGGATAATGATCGCCTTGTTTGCTCCAGGTATCACAATGACACCACTTACCTCCCCATCAAAAACTGCTCTTGCATCTGTGCCCTTTTTACAACTTATCGCTATGCCATCATTCTTGGTCATGATGCCTTTTAATATTGGATGTGGGTGTGTTCCAAATGTTTCGGTGATGACCCCTTGTTCTACTGGCCATGGCAGTTTGCCAATGTTTCCTGAAAAATCATTCGAAAGTTTTTGAGCCTCTGGCGTAAGGTTAAAGGAGGTAGGGTTTACCGGGTTCTTTACTCCCGCCACATCCGACTTCTTTCTAGCATTATTGATTTCATTTTTGATTATATCCTCAATGGCCGCATTCAATTTTTCCGCTGCTCTTTGCTTTTCCTTCAAATCTATCTTTAATTTCTTTTCTTGATCCTGTAAAGAGTTCAAAACGGTTACCTGTTCATTCTTTTCATGATCCAATGATTGTTTTTCTGATTGCGAAGATTGCAATAAGGAGCCCTTCTCCATTTTCTTTGTCTCCATTTCTTTTTTCTTCGCCAACAAAATCTTTTGTGTCGATACAATCATTTCCTTTTGGTCTTTTCTATATTGAGTATATTGCTGAAGGTACTTGACTCTCTTATAAGCCTCATTAAAATCCTTTGAAGCAAATACAAACATGGAGCGAGAATAAGGATTTTGATGTTTATAGGCAAAATAGATCATCTTGGCATATTCCTCCTTTAATTGCTTCATATCCCTTTCCAATGCATTGATCAATAAATTCGTTTGTGCCAATTGAACATCAAGTCCGTTCATTTCGTTGCTGATCTCTCCTATCAATTCTTCTCTAATGCTGATCTTTTTATTTAGGGTAACCAATTGATTCAAGGATACCATTTTATGTTGCTTTGTCTGTTCCAACAATTGATTGGTATATTCAATATCCTTTTTCAATTGGTCCTTTTTCTTGACAAGCTCCGTTTTATTTTGAGCCTTTGATATCAAACTCAAAAACAAAAAAACAAACAGAAAAAAACTAAGCTTAGTGTATCTTTTCATATGCAGATGGTACATTAAACGGGAATTCCAAGGGTTTGTTTATTGCAACTTTGGAATATTCTATGGAAATCCTAAATGGCTTATCAGACTTAAGTTTTATGTTTGAATGATAAGGGAATAAATGGTTTTCAACAAGTCTGAAATCAGAATATCGAAGTTCAAAATTTATTTTAGCTTTTTTGTCCTCGGTTACACTTGCAGCTATTCTATAATTCTCTGGGCTTAACCAAACATCTTGAATAAATTTCTTGTTAAGGTCAACGTCCTCTTCAGAACGTAATTTCTTTTTTCGAACCAGATTACTCAACAAATAATACTGATTATCGACATAAGAAGAACGGGGTTTGGTTTCATCTTGATAGGAAAAATAGTTCCCGAGAACAACCGATTGTAACATGTCAAAAGTTACTGGTATATCGAACAGCTTATAAAGATATTTAAAATCATTGGCCCAAAAGCGTTTGTTGATCTTATCCATCATCCTTACTGAATCCTTTGTTATCAATACTCGAAAACCCTCCAACCCTAAAGCAGGTGAAATATACAACCAAATGGCACTATCAGTCCTCATTCTGATGGAAACGCTGAAATTGAATTCTTCATTATTTCTTATCACGTCAACAGAAGCCTTACAACTTAACCAATTACATAAAAATTCATTTTCATTTAGCTTTTGAATCAAGAATTGAGGATTTTGTTCCTCCAAAATTACGGATTTAGCAATCTTTTTATAGGGATGACACGAAACTACAACTATTAAAATTAAAGATAGAATCGAGAGAGTTGATATCCGAATCATATTGATTTCTTATTCATATAGCTTTTTATCGGCTAACTTTCTATCTAATAGCTCCGATCCTTTGCCATTTTTCTTAGCCTCCTCCCAATTTTGTACGGCATTCTGAACATCACCTAATTTGTAAAGTGTATCTCCAAGATGCTCAAGGATAACGGCAGTTTTATTTCCGCCATGCTCCAAGGCCTTTTGAATCCATATTTTTGCATCTGAATACTTGTTTAATTTATATAGAATCCATCCATAAGTATCTTCATAAGAGTGGCTATTGGGTTCTATTTCGTTGGAAAGTTTGGACATGGCTTCAGCTTTCTCCAACTTTTCAACTCTTAACGATAGGTAATATGCATAGTTATTCAGCACATATGTGTCTTTAGGTTTAATGTTTAATGCTTTATCAAATGCTTCATCGGATTTTTTAAAATCCTTCAATTTATCATATGAATCACCTAAACTGGCATAAAGCTGTTCTTCCAAATCCTTATTGTCAATTACCAAATTGAGGCCTGCTTTATATTGTTCGACAGCTTCACTATTCTTATTTGATTGTGCTTTTGCCAAGCCATTAAAGAAATAAACGATAGGTTGAGTTGGAAATAACGTTATGGCCTCATCACTCTCCTTTAACATGGATTCAAAGTCCCTTAATTCTGATTCGGCAGCAAATAATTGCTGCCACACAGCAAAAGTCTTCTTATCCAACTTTATCGCTTCCCGATAGTTGTCTCTAGCCTCCTTCGTATTTTTATTCTGTATCAAGAAATCTCCATAAATTGCAAATGATCGTGTATCATTATAATGAACTGTTACCAAAATTTTACCCAACTCCAAAGCTTGCTGCATCATTTCCTTGCTATTGAAAACCAAAGGATAGTATGATGAAAGTATTCGAAGTTTTGTTTCAATGTCCAAATCCTTGTTTTCAAATGCAAGTTTTAATTCGTTATATGATTTTTCCTTCTCCCCTTTCGAGCGATAAAAATCTGCAAGAGACAAATGTACAAATGAATTATTAGGATCCATGACGAGAATCTTTTTATATAATTCCTGTGCCTTATCTTCCATTTTATTGTTTTGATAAAGTTCTGCCAGAATTCCATAATACTTTGTTTCTTTCGGAAATGCTGCAACCAATTTTTGTATTTCTTCGATGGCCTTATCCAATTTGTTCTGCTTCACATAAATATGTTCCTTTTCCATTGAAACATCAGGATTGATGCCATTCAACTCCTCGATTCTATTAAATGTCTTGATAGCATCATCAGGTTTTTGGGCCAATGCATATGCGCTCGCCAACTGGAAATAATATTCAATCTTAAGCGGTTGATTCTTTATCAATTGCTGATAAATCCTGATGACTTCCTTGTGTTGGTTATTACGTTCATAAATATCTGCTAACAGTTGTAAATACCATTCATTTGCAGGGTTCAGGTCTGCTGCTTGTTTGGCAAAGGACAATGACTCCTCCATCTTTTTTTGATTCAAATAGATTTGAGCTATTTCGAACATGGCAGCATCATTTTTAGGATCTATTTTAAGGCATTCCAGATACTTGCTTATAGCTTCTTCAAGATTGCCCGTTATCTTGGCTCGAGCAGCATCTACATATGTAAAGTCAAGTTTTATCTTTTCCTCTTCAGTAAGTTTCTTAACTTTCTTCCCTCCACCGGCAAAACTGTTTAAACATAGGAACAAGAAGGCAAACGTCAGAATATGGAGTCTATATTTCATTTCGATTTTGTTATAAAGCTTAACGAAAAGATTTTCTTTTAAGTACGCAAACTTACGAATATTAATAAAATCAATTACATTTAAAATGCAAAGACTCCCAGAAACTTGAATTCCCTTACATTGCATACTTAGACACAAATAAAGGAAACTTCAACAATTAACCTTCGAGGTTAAAGGTTTCCATGAACTTGGTGGTGTAGTTTCCTTTTCGGAAATTCTCGTCCTTCATGAGTTTGATATGGAACGGAATAGTGGTCTTTACGCCTTCGATGACAAATTCACTCAAGGCACGCTCCATGGTATTGATGGCTTCTTCTCGTGTTTGTGCTATCGCTATGAGTTTGGCAATCATCGAATCATAGTTGGACGGAATGGTATATCCGGCATAAACATGGGTATCGACCCTTACCCCATGACCTCCCGGTACGTGCAAGGTAGTGATTTTCCCTGGAGATGGTCGGAAATTGTTAAATGGATCTTCTGCATTTATTCTGCATTCGATGGCATGCATGTCTGGGAAATGGTTCTTTCCTGAGATAGGTACTCCGGCAGCAATCTTTATCTGTTCCTTAATCAAATCGTAGTTGATGACCTCTTCCGTAACAGGATGCTCTACCTGAATTCGGGTATTCATCTCCATGAAATAAAAATTTCGGTGCTTGTCCACAAGAAACTCCACCGTACCTACCCCTTCATACTTCACTGCCAAAGCAGCCAAGATAGCCGCCTTGCCCATATCTTCCCTCAACTTTTCCGTCATGAAAGGCGATGGAGATTCCTCCACCAGCTTCTGCATCCTTCGCTGAATGGAACAATCCCTTTCGCTCAAATGACAAGCCTTACCGTACATGTCGCCGGCAATCTGTATTTCAATATGGCGTGGGTCTTCTACAAACTTCTCCAGATACATGCCATCGTTTCCGAAGGCAGCAGCTGATTCTTGTCGGGCACTATCCCAGGCAGCCTCAAAATCTTCCTGTTTCCAAATTATGCGCATCCCTCTTCCGCCTCCACCTGCAGTGGCTTTCAGCATCACGGGATAGCCAATCTGTTTCGCTATCTTCAATCCATCCTTCAAATCCTTCAGCAACCCATCGCTACCGGGAACGGTAGGAACTTTCGCCTGCTTCATGGTTTCCTTGGCTTGCGCCTTGTCGCCCATGCCATCAATCATTTCGGGCGAAGCACCGATGAACTTGATGTTATGAGTGGCACAAATTTCACTGAATTTGGCATTCTCGGACAGGAAACCATAGCCAGGATGGATGGCATCGGAGTTGGTGATTTCTGCCGCAGCGATAATCCTCGGAATATTCAAATAGGAGTCTTTGCTGGGTGGCGGACCGATACAAACGGCCTCATCAGCAAAGCGCACATGAAGGCTTTCCTTGTCGGCAGTAGAATAAACGGCCACCGTTCTGATGTCCATTTCCTTACACGTTCTGATGATTCTTAGAGCAATCTCGCCCCTATTCGCAATCAATATCTTTTTAAACATAGCTTTTTTCTTTAGCCCGCAAATATATAAATTCAATCACTTATCCATAATATTCCCAATTTCAGGTCTTTTTAAGATTATTATGTTAGGAAGGGTAAAACGGATGTTGACAGGGGAAAAACGGATGTCGATAGCGGAAAAATGGATGTCGAGAGGGGAAAAATGGATGTTGGTATGGGAAAACCGGATGTCGATGGGGGAAAACGGATGTTGATAGGGGAAAAACGGATGTCGGTAGGGGAAAAACGAATGTCGATGGGGGAAAAACGGATGTCGGTAGGGGAAAAACGGATGTTGGGAGGGGAAAAACGGATGTTGGGAGGGGAAAAACGAATGTCAATAGCGGAAAAACGGATGTTGGGAGGGGAAAGTCGCTGGCTCCTGGGAGAAAACTCCGTCGTTAGGGGAGAATAGAGCAGGTTTTCTGGAGAATGGATTATAAAGTTGGCAGGAAATGTTCGGTTTTTCCGCTGCCACATTACTTTCGAAGCAAGCTGCCGTCAAAGCATAGCCCCGATAGTAGCGGCAGCCCGCTGCTTTGTATCGGTATTGGGGATGCAGCGGCTACAGCGGATAGCGGGACGCAGATAGGACGAGTGGAGGATATAGGCTTCAAAAAAATAATAATGATGCTTGTATAATTGCATCCGTTTCGGTGCACTCATAAAAGCATCATCGCAATGATCAATAAGGTTTTTTATAGGTCTCGATAAATAATAAATATGGAAAGGATGAACAGCAAGACTCCGAGGAGTTGCAGCGAAAGGTTTAGGTTTTTGGAGATGATTAGCTGACCGAGTTTGTTCTTTAAATAGGGATGGATGAAGTGGATGATAAGGAGCGCAATGCATACGCCTATCAGGCTTCCGACGAGTATGTCGCCAAAAAAATGCACGCCGAGATAGACGCGTGTGTAGCAAATGAGGAGCGCGATGAAACCGAATGACAGCAGAACGATTTTGTGGAGGAAACGGTAGGCGAATGCGATGATGGTGAAGACGCATGCGATGGTGTTGCTATGGCCGGATGGGAAGGAATTGTCGAACAAATGATAGGTGGAATAACTATGGATGGGTGGGATATGATTGAAAAATATTATTTGTGGACGCTTCCAGTCGTCGAAGAAATGGAGCTTCATGAGTTGGACCAAAAGCCCTGACAAGAGGACGGCGATGATGATGGTGAGGAGCAAATCCAATTTGTTTTTGCTCCAGAAAAATACCAGCAAGGCAAGCACCAGCAAGGTGTCGCCGATGTGTGTGAGGAGGAAGAATGGGAAATCGAGAAAGGTGGCGAAATGGCTGTTCAGGTAAAGAAAGCTTCCCTGATATCCCTTGAGGAACAGCAATGAAAACCCAAGAATCCAAAAGAGGATGACGGGGTATAGGAAGTAGCGAAAATTACTTTTTCCAGCGTTCAAGTTTAGGGATGCTTTTAGTGAACAAACCAGCTAGGAAAATGGGGAAGCCGAACTCCTTAAGTTTCGATTTTACGAGAGCCTGCATGTCTTCGACGGTCATTTCGGGATTGATGAATTTGCCGTTTTCATAGCACAAGGAGCAGTACATGGCGCTTTTTGAACCATTGGCATTTGTTCCACCGCCTTTGGCATCCTTGTTCAGCGGCATGCTGCAGCTTTGACAATTTTTATAAGTCTTTTCCATCTTTATTTATGATTATATGATTAATAGATTTCGAACTCGTGAGCCACATGAAAACCTTTCGATTCGATTTCCTTCTGTGCCTTGCTTCCATTGATCAACGCAGGGTTTGAGTGGTTCAGATGTATGAAGTGGATCTTCGACTTGTCATAATTTGAAAGGTCCTTAAAGAGCTTCATGGATTCGGTGATGAAAGGATGCGGAATTTCAGACATGTCGCGGTCTTGCAGTTCACCATTGTTCAAAAAGGTGCCATCGATAAATAACAAATCACTTTCATGAATCATCTTAACGATGTCGTGATCCCATTTTTCCCATTTGTTTATATCAGGAATGTAAAGAATGGTTCGTTTGTCCATGTTGATTTCATAACAAACTGTCTTACTGAATTCATCTCGATGCGGGACAAGAATAGGAGTAATGGTGATGCGTTCGTTCAATTGGAGTTTTTCATTGACGGGCAAAGACATGTAATTTACATTTTCAAGCGTTTGCAACTGCGACCAAGGACCATTGCTGGAGAGGTAGGACATCAAATCGGCAGTTCCATATACACTGATGTGTTTGGTGTTCATGGCCTCTTTCCCGAGATACATCAGTCCTGCATAATGACCGATGTGGGCATGGGTTAAAAAGATGGCGTCCATCATTTTGCCTTCAACGGGATAGATACTATCCAAATGATGTAGTTGCATGGTGAAATCGGGAGTGCAATCAAAGAGGAACCTTTCCTTTGATATAGGATCAATAATGGCCAAAGAGGACACATAATGACGAGATTCCTTGCCTTGATAATACTTGATACAACACTCCAGTTTGCAATCAGGATGCGGATATCCACCATCTTGAGCAGTGCCAAGAACAACAAGATATGGATTGTTTAAATCTTGAGAATGGACGGTAATCAATAGGCTAAAAAGACAAACGGCTAGAAGAGATAAATGCTTCATATAATTATTTAAGGTGGCAAATTTACGGAATTAATTCAGTTGCTATAACCGCTGCCGTATTTCATCAAGATACTTGTTGTCAATATTGAATCCTAAACTTTGTGCCTTGATGGCATCATTCAAAGCCGACTTGAAGTCATTCACAGCCTCGAATGCAACCGAACGATTGTAATATGCTTCAACATAATTTGGATTAAGGTCTATAGCCTTTGTATAATCTGATAGGGCATTGTTAAAATCATCCAAATGATGATAGGCCAAGCCTTGAAAATAATAGTAGGAGGCGTTGTCTTTAACCTGATTTATAAGTGACTTATATTCCTCTATCGACTGTTTGTATTTTTTGTCCATGAGATAAGTATAGGCCTTATTCTGCAATAATTGAACTGAAGTGCCATTCATTTTTTCAACCAAATAAAAGTATTTGTAAGCACTGTCGTATTGATGCATGCCACTATAAGTTGTACCTAAAGCCATGTAAATATTATAGTCTTTAAACCCAAGTGCTAGGACTTTCGAATAATCAGCCAAGGCAGAATCAAATTTTCCTTTCATGGCATAAATCAATCCTCGGTTTAAGTAAACATGGGGATTATCCTTCTTTAAAATTATCGCTTCGTTAAAGTCAGCAAAAGCTTTATCGATATTTTCCTTTGATGACGGAATATTGTATTTATCTGTATTCATCAAATATTCTCCACGGCCTAAATAACCTTGAAAGTTTTCGGGGTATTTTTCGATTACATCAGACCATAATGTTTCGCTATTCTCCCAAATTTTGCACCTTGCATAAGTCAGAGAAAATGATGAGATGAAAAATATAATTAATGCCATCAAGACTAAAGGTTTAAATTTGGCAATTCGCTGGTCTTGATTGTTGTTAATAAAATTAAATCCATAGGCAATCAAATAAAATAATCCGATGAAGGATATATAGGAATATCTATCGGCAATAATGGCCCCACCTACTGGGATTATTTGAAGGACTAAAAGGAGATTAATTAAGAAAAACAAAGATCCAAATATGATGACCTTAGTTTGTTTCATTGATTTATAAATACCAAAGATAAGCAATGTCGCAATTGGTAAGTAGACATAATGAATTAAAGGAATACCATTTTCAAGTACATTCGGAATAGGGTATAAGGCAGACAAATTGATTGGGAGAATCATCTTGTAAATGTAACATATAATGCCATAAGATGCAAACAAAAATCCATGCAACAATGAATGAGTTTCGATAGGGCTTATAGATGTTTCCTGTGCCTTGACATTTAGTATTCCAAATACTATTGAACAAATGAAAAGTGGTGTCTTTTCAATCAATGATTTCCAATTCCATTCTCTGTTTCTATAATAATCCAATAGCAACAATACCATTGGAAAGACTACTGCCGCTGGCTTGGATAGTAGTGCAAGGACAAAAAGTAAAAACGTAAAGAATAAATACTTTACCTGCTTTTTATTATCAATGAATCGAAGGTAAGCAATCAAGCCAAGAATGAAAAAGAAACCATAAAGTACATCCTTTAATTCTGCTATCCATGCAACGGATTCCACATGCATGGGATGTATGCCAAATAACAGTGAAACGATTAATGCGACTTCAGTTTTTTTTGAACTCAACTGGAATACAAAAAAGAAAATCAATATTACATTCATCAGATGAATCATCAAATTTATCTGGTGATAAAACAATGGGTTCAATTGTGCATGATGATATTCAAAGGCATATACCATCATCGTTAGTGGATGGTAATTTCCATTGTAGAAATTAGTAAAGAAATATTTCATGCAATCACCTATGGGTTGCTTTAATATTTGATTATCCAAAACATATTCTTTCTCATCCCAATTGGTGAAGTTATTCTTCAATGATGGAATATAGGCTAGGAAGGTTATTGCCACAATTGCCAACAAGAGTAAATACCTGATGCCCTTGGTGCCAACAGGTTTTAATGTTTCTGATTTAACGTTTTCCTTTGGATGATTAGCCCTACGCCCTACTTGTTTTTTATTCAATGTATATAGATATTAATGGGAGTGAAATGTTTGAAGCTTGACATATACTATTCAAATGTCATAAAATATTTGTTAATTTACATCGACAATATTACAAAAATTATTTAATACGAATCATATGAAACGAATATTTACCTGTTTACTATTTCTAATGGCTATTACCACGGCATCAAAATCACAGATAGTTTTTCAAAAGACATTTGGCGGATTGACGGAAGATGTGGGCAACTGCGTGAGGCAAACTTCCGACCATGGGTACATCATTGCCGGAACTACTCAAAGTTTCGGTGCCGGTGGAAAGGATATGTATCTGATCAAGACCAATGAAACTGGGGATACCTTATGGACCAGGACTTTCGGTGGATTGTATGACGACATTGCAACTGGTGTGCAACAAACGAACGATGGAGGATATATTGTTGTAGGTTCCACTTATAGTTTTGGAAGCGGCAACCAGGATATCTATGTAATAAGGACTACGGCCAATGGAGATACCATGTGGACAAGAACCTATGGCGGAACTAATTTTGAAAGTGGAAACGGAATCATGCAAACTTCCGACCAAGGCTTTGCAATTGTGGGAAGTACCTATTCATATGGGTCGGGCAATGCAGATGTTTACCTGATAAAGATCAATGGAATAGGCGATACATTATGGACAAAGACTTATGGTGGCACCTACGATGAATTTGGTTTTTCCATACAACAAATAGGAAGTGGCGGATTTGTTTTGGTAGGATCCACCAACACTTACGGGGCAGGAAGTTCGGATGTGTTTTTCATCAAGACCGACCCGATAGGAAACGTGGTAAACAGTGCAGATACCTATGGTGGCGCAAACAACAACGATTACGGTTCTTCCATAAGGCAAACCACTGACGGTGGCTTCATCATGGTAGGAACCACCTATTGTTTCTTGGTTGATTACGACGACATCTATCTTATTAAAACCGATGTCAACGGCGTGATACAATGGAACAGAACCATAGGCAGCACCAGCTACGAAACTGGCAACGAAGTGCAGCAAACCACTGATGGTGGATATATCATTGTTGGAACCACGCAAAGTTTTGGAGGCAGCAACCAGAAAATGTATCTGAACAAGGTAGATGCAGTGGGCAATATGGTTTGGTCGAAGATATTTGGTGGCAGCAGTGGCAATGCAGGGAATTCTGTCATGCAAACTGCCGATGGAGGCTACATCATGGTCGGTTCTACGCAGAGTTTCGGGGCGGGAGGCAATGATGTCTATCTCGTCAAGACAGATGCCAATGGCAACAGCGGTTGCAACAATACCAATGTCATTTCCACCACCACTTATCCCACTACCACCAGCACCACTTTGGTTCCGTGGCTTTCCTTCGGCGCTACTGTGAGACGCGATTCCACCATCGTTTCGCATGGAGGTATACCCACCACGGTCTGTTTCGCCTGGGAAGGCATACAAGAAATAAACGGCAAGAAAGTGGAGATGACCACCTATCCCAATCCTACTTCAAACAACTCCACGGTTACACTAAAAGGAATCGATGCCAACGACAAATCCATCGACATCAAGATAATGGACCTGCTTGGCAACGTACTACCCATAGCCCATACCAAAAACAGCATCGGCATCAACACCATCGAATTTTCGCTGAACACCGAAACTCTGGCCAACGGCATCTACCTCCTCCAAGCATGCATCGGCAAGGAAACCATCCACTCCAAGCTGATCATTCAAAGGTAATTCATCAATATTTTCTTTTGGGGGCGCCCCTTCGGGTACGGGCTGTTCCGGGGGTACCGTTTTTGCCGCCATCACCATAGGCCAACAAAGGCGGCAAAGAACCGCCTATCGGCGCCCCTCCCTCATCCCTCGCCCGAAGCCTCTTCAAAATCCAAAAGTAAATCACTTGCGTCGGACTCCAAAAGTTTCATCAAACTAAAATTTCCAGTCGGCTCTTTTTCAATAAATATGAGCCCTATCTCTTTAAGGATGAGCCCCATCTCTTTAAGGATGAGCCCTATCTCTTTAGGTATGAGCCCCATCTCTTTAAGGATGAGCCCCATCTCTTTAAGGATGAGCCCCATCTCTTTAGGTATGAGCCCCATCTCTTTAGGTATGAGCCCCATCTCTTTAGGTATGAGCCCCATCTCTTTAAGGATGAGCCCCATCTCTTTAAGGATGAGCCCCATCTCTTTA
>CAIWCG010000101.1 GCA_903911135.1 uncultured Bacteroidota bacterium | reverse complement strand
CTAAAGCTTCTTTCTCGAAACTTTCATAATCAAACTTAGATTCTTTCTTTTTCATTCTATTAACTTTTTTCTACTCAAAAAACAAAATTATATTTTTTTTGACACAGTTTATAGAACAGACTCATTAAGCCTGATCTAATTAAGATTAACCGTAGTTTAATGTCTCCGTCGAACTATTTTTATACTTAAAACCCATTGCGTCAAACAAACAATATGATTCGATGACCATAATTTAAGCATATTTTATAATTTTGCCCCGTAAATAATAAATAATACCAATCGCAAAATAAAATGGGAAGAGCATTTGAATTTAGAAAAGGCAGAAAAATGAAACGATGGGATAGAATGGCGAAAGCCTTCACCCGTTTAGGAAAAGAAATTGCAATTGCAGTAAAACAAGGTGGACCTATCCCTGCAACCAATCCACGATTAAGAGTTGCCATGCAAAATGCAAAAGGGGTTAATATGCCAAAAGACCGTATCGAGGCAGCAATAAAAAGAGCAAGCAGCAAAGACGAAAAAGATTACACAGAAGTAACCTACGAAGGATATGGCCCAAAAGGTGTGGCTATCTTGGCAGAATGTGCTACCGACAATACCACTAGAACCGTGGCAAATATCCGTATGTATTTCTCAAAAGGTGATGGAGCTCTTGGCAAAACTGGCTCTTTAGATTTTATCTTTGAAAGAAAAGGCGTGTTTCTCCTTGCACCAGAAGGTTTAAATCTTGATGATTTGGAATTGGAATTGATTGATTTTGGTGCTGAAGATATTTTTCAAGATGAGGAAGGAATTCATATATATACTCGTTTCGAAGATTTTGGTGCCATGTCGAAAGCCTTGGAAGAAAAGCAGTTGAATGTAGTTAGCCAGGAATTACAGCGAATTCCAAGTACTTTTGCTGAAGTGGACGAAGCCACAGAAGAGGCAATTTTAAAACTTGTTGAAATGATAGAAGAGGACGATGATGTTCAAGCCGTCTATCATAATATGAAGTAATAAAATCACCAAATTTTAAAATGGAAAATTCAAATAGAATTTTCCATTTTTTTTGAGTTTTATCGTTATATTCATCTTTCATTGCTATTCCCACCCCCTGCTATTAGTCATTTTCGGAACTCTAAGACCTTGAAATAACCGAAAATAGGGCATTATTAGGAGCCAATACAACTAAAACCTCTCTAAACAATAGGGTTATAAGGATAACCATCCATGAATTTTATGTTAAATATTTTTCATGACAGGCATGCATATTTTGTCTTAATTATCAATGATTTACTAATTGAATAAGTATTGAAATGCCCATTATTCAATGGTTTTTATCAACACCATTTTTTTTATGTGTTAATAAAATTTTTGTTTTTTTTATTAAAAAGATAACGAAAGCCTTGCAGGATAAGGAAAATAGATAGTAAATTTGTACCGTAATTTTTAATAACAAATTTATTAACCAAAATTAAAAAAAAATGAACAAAGGAGATTTAATTAAAAAAATCGCTGGTGATGCAAAAATCACAAAGGCGCAAGCATCTGCTGCGCTTGAATCAGTAACAAACAGTATTACTGTTTCATTAAAAAAAGGAGAAAGAGTTACGTTGATTGGTTTCGGATCATTCAGTGTTACTAAAAGAGCTGCTCGTAAAGGAAGAAATCCACAAACTGGAAAACCTTTAAACATTTCTGCGAGAAAAGTTGCCAAGTTTAAACCTGGAACCGTTCTAGCTAAAAAAGTAAAATAATTATTTTGCTTCAAAGAAGTAAAGGCTTGCCCGAAACGGCAAGCCTTTTTTATTGCCCTATAATCTTTTTATATTTGCGGCCTTAAATTAAAAATATGAAATATCAATTTATTATTATCTGTCTGATTGTCTTACAATGGGGTTGTGCTCCTGAAGTAAAAGAAGTATCAAATGTATCCTCACCAGATTCATCAAAAGTTGCAATGATTAAATATCCAAATGAAAAGCATTTGAAAAACATAAAGCAACTTACTTTTGGAGGTGATAATGCTGAGGCTTATTGGAGCAATGATGGCAAGAAGCTTGTATTCCAAGCAAGAAATCCGAAATGGGGTTCTTTATGTGACCAGATATATTATTTCGATCTAGCCACTGCTCATATGGATTCCATACCTCCTAAGATTGTCAGTACTGGATTAGGCAGAACAACTTGTTCTTATTTCATGCCTGGTGATACTACTATATTATATGCATCCACTCATTTAAAGGATAAAAGCTGTCCGCCAGTTCCTGAACATAGAAAAGATGGAAAATATGTTTGGGCAATCTATTCCGGATTTGACATTTTTGTTGCTGACTTAGGTGGCAGAATCATTAAGCAGTTAACTAATACAGAAGGGTATGATGCAGAAGCTACTGTTTCTCCAAAGGGTGACAAGATCGTTTTTACCTCGGCTCGTTCAGGTGACATTGAACTTTACACCATGAATATAGATGGTTCAAACGTTAAACAGATTACACACGATCTTGGCTATGATGGCGGTGCTTTCTTCTCAAATGATGGAAAGAAAATTGTTTTCCGTGCGTCTCGACCAAAAACGGAAGAAGACATCAAGATTTATAAGGATTTATTGGCTCAAGACTTGGTGATGCCAACACAAATGGAGATATTCACTTGTAATGCCGATGGTTCCGATTTAAAGCAGATAACCCATTTGGGTGGTGCCAACTGGAGCCCATTTTTTGCTCCTGACGGAAAGCACATCATCTTCTCATCCAACCATGCCTCGAAAGGCTCCTATCCATTCAATTTGTATTGGGTAAAATTGGATGGAACAGGATTAGAACAAATTACCGGCGATGATACG
This sequence comes from uncultured Bacteroidota bacterium, assembly GCA_903911135.1. Classification (GTDB taxonomy): domain Bacteria; phylum Bacteroidota; class Bacteroidia; order AKYH767-A; family JABDAW01; genus JABDAW01. The sequence goes on along the minus strand of CAIWCG010000101.1, from coordinate 5,723 downwards.
TTTGATGCTTTCCCAGTATTTTCTCCTGACGGAAAAAAACTGATATTTGCCTCGCATAGATTAAACCCAGAAAGGCACGGCATCAACTTGTTTGTTGCCGATTGGGTGAATTAAAACCATCAAAAAATAAATCATAATTCCTGTAAAGTGAAATCACTCATTTTGCAGGAATTGTTTTTTGTAGCAACTCCATTTTAAAAGTATTAAAGCATATCGATAGTCCTCTCCTTGATATTTCGTAAAATTGCACTCATTAAACAATAAATAAAAACAATATGAAACAGTTCTTCAAATTCATGTTCGCTTCCATGCTTGGCTTCATCCTTTCCTTCTTGTTATTGGGATTGGTTTTGGTGTTGATGATTGTAGGCGTTACCAATTCCATCAGCAAGGATAAGGATATCAAAGTAAGCGACAATACGGTGCTTCTGGCAAAATTCAATACACCTATTTCTGAAAGGACTTCTAACAATCCATTTGAGAATTTCAACATGAATTCCTTCACCAAAAGTGAAAACATCGGCTTGAACGACATTCTTGACAACATCAAAAAAGCCAAGACCGACGGACATATAAAAGGTATCTTTCTTGATTTAAGTTCCATCGCTTCAGGTGTAGCTACTTTGGAAGAAATAAGAAACAGCCTGATCGAATTCAAGAAATCCGGCAAGTTCGTTTATGCATACAGTGAAGAATATACCCAGGGTTCCTACTATATAGCATCCGTTGCCGACAAGATTTTTCTTAACCCGCAAGGAGGCATGGATTTCAAGGGACTTGCAGCCCAAATGATGTTCTTCAAAGGTGCTTTCGACAAGCTCGAGATAGAGCCCGAAGTTATTCGACATGGCAAGTTCAAGAGTTTTGTAGAGCCTTATATCTATGATAAGATGAGCGACGACAACCGCAAACAAATCCGTGGCTACATCGGTTCCATCTGGAATGTATTCCTGAAAAACATTGCTGATACTCGCAAGATCAATGCAGACACCCTCCAATCCATTGCCGACAACATTTCCATTCAAGACCCAACCGATGCCTTACGTTTCAAGATGGTGGATGAACTCTCCTATCGCGACCAAGTGATGAGCGAAATAAGGAAAAAATTAGGCATTGGCGAAAATGCTGACATCAAATTCGTGACGATAAATAAATATACCAACGCCACGGTAAAGCTCGACAAGGAATGGAAATCCGATAAGGTAGCCGTAATCTATGCAGTAGGAGAAATCAAGGGAGGCAAAGGAACCAGCAAGGATATCGGTTCCGAATCCTTGGCCGAAACCATCAAGAAAGCCCGTACCGACGACAAGGTAAAAGCCGTCGTGCTTAGGGTCAATTCCCCAGGTGGCAGCGCCTTGGCATCCGATGTCATCTGGCGCGAAATCCTCCTTACCAAAAAGGTAAAACCCGTCGTGGTTTCCATGGGCGATGTAGCCGCATCGGGTGGCTACTACATCTCCTGTGCTGCCGATTCGATAGTGGCCGAACCCAATACCATCACCGGTTCCATCGGCGTCTTCGGCATTCTTTTCAATGCCAAGAAATTCTTCAACGACAAACTAGGAATCACCTTCGACACCGTCAAGACAGGCAGATATTCCGACATCGGAACCTATGCCCGACCGATGAATGCTTACGAAAAAAGCATCATCCAAAAGAGCGTGGAAAAGGTTTACGACACCTTCATCACCCGCGTTTCCGAAGGCCGACACATGACCAAAGCCGAAATCGACAGCATAGGCCAAGGCCGAGTGTGGACAGGCGTAGAGGCACAGAAAATAGGCCTGGTAGATGTCTTGGGAGGCATCGACAAAGCCATAGAAATAGCTGCCCGCATGGGCAAAGTCACCAAATACCGCATCCTATCCTTGCCCGAACAGAAGGAACCCCTCCAGGAAATCCTCGACAACCTCTCCGACGATGCCGAAGCCTCCTTCATGAAACACCAAGTTGGCGATTCCTATAAATACTACCAGCAACTGCAATCCATCATTGACCGCAAAGGCGTATTGACCCGCATGGAATACGATGTGGAGATAAGATAATTAAGCCAAACCACTCTTTTCTTTTGGAGCCTATGGTCTCCACTCGTCATCATGGCCAGTCCCGCTATCCGCTATAGCCGCTGCATCCCCATTGCCGACACCAAGCAGTGGGCTGCCGCTACTATCGGGGCTAGGTTTTGACGGCAGACACCTTCGAAATGACTAAAAACAAAAAAGGCGGCACTATCAGTACCGCCTTTCTAAATAATTTCTGTTACTACCTAAAATAATAATTTAAACCTAAAGTAAGACAACTACTATGAATATTCATTGGAGAATAATTGATATACGAATATCCAATATTTTCAGTAATGGCAACATCATATTTGGATACATAATTATAAATTGATTCTACTTTCCCAAAAATTGACATACTCCGATTAAATTTATATTCCATTCCAATCCCGAAATCATAACCAGGAACAAATGTTTTAGAATATGTTGATTTCAGAATAGTACTATCATATGGGGGGACATCATTAAAAGAAGAAAAATCACTTTTCATGTTAAAATCAAGTCCTATTGAGCCTCCTAAATAACCATACACAGTTACACTTTTAATGTAAAAATTATATTTTAGAACTGGCATCAAACGAATCATTTTTACATTAATAGAACCAAAAGAAAAGCCTTCATTAAGATTACTACTGTAGTTTATCTTATCGGCTAATAATTCGATTGAAAGTTTCTTGTTAAAAGAATATCCAAATGAAATTTTGGGATTTAAAGATCTAAAAGTATATACGAAAACATCCATTGGATAAATACTATTATTTGTGAATGATAATCCGCATGAGATATTGTATTCCTGGCTATTAACTATTTGACTTAATGTTAGAAAAAATATAACCAATAATTTTTTCATGATTTATTCAATTATTAATGGTTTATTTTGATTGATAGTTGAACTACTTAAATTTAGAATATAATATCCAATTGGTAAATTATTAAATTTTAATTCAAAGCTATTATTCCCTTTTTTTAATGCTAAATTGTCTTTATATAATTGTTGACCTAGATTATTTACGATTTTATAGATAGCATATTCATCAGTGGAGCTATTAATATTAAGCATGAATGTTCCATTATTTGGGTTTGGAAAAACTTCAAGTCTATCTAATATTTTACCCTGAGAATTATTCTTATCTTGGCTTAATTGCTTGTGGATATCCGAACAATTAACAGGTGGTGAATAGCTATCAGAAGAGGTTAGTGAATTACCAAGGGCATCAGTTACAATAACTTTATAATACCTATGAATGGCACTATTTATGGATCGAAAAGCCACATTACTTGATGTAGTAATAGTTGATAATGGATTCCAATATGTGCCATTAAAACTACTATACCATTGAATTGTGTATGGAGGTTTACCACAGTTTATAATTACCTCCTCACCACCATCACCAGGAATACAATCAGGACCAAAAACATTAAAATCAATATTAAACGGTATCGTACCGTCATTATAATAACCTACTACAATGGGGTAATTATTACCAATTATTGATGCGTTATCATGATGTTGATGATCACCAACTCCAACAGTATGACAAAAAGCCGTATAACAAGAATTTCCATTCGAAAAATAAGGGATAATAATAGAAGGATCCAAACTACTTTTTTGATACGCCATTACAGTACGATAAAAACTTTTTTCTACACACCATGGTGGAACATCAAAGCAAGGTACCCAATGATCAATTTCAAATTCATAACCATGATATGGAAGTGGAGAATTATCACATCCAGTTAAATAATCGGAGCAAGAATTATGACGAGCACCAAATAAATGTCCGACTTCATGTGAGGATAAATCCTGACAGGTTAGGCGCCTTTTTCTCGCGCCATCCTGTAAGGTTTTAGAGTGGAGAGTTTTCATTGTGATTAGGTTTTTGATTAGGGATTTTTATTTATTTCGAGCTACAAAAATAGATAAAGGTTTTGAGAAAAACAAGGTTTTGGGTAATTATTTCCTTTGATGGCTATATATTATAGCCAAATATGAGGTGATTTGGTTCTGTTTGTGGTTGTAACTTTGGCAAAGTTTGTTTACAGGGTTGTTGAGGGCAGGTAAGAGGGTTGTGAGGGAATGGAAAAGGGTTGTGAGGGGAGGTAAGAAGGTTGTGAGGCGAGGTAAGAGGGGCTTGAGGGCAGGTAAGAGGGTTGTGAGGGCAGGTAAGAAGGTTGTGAGGACAGGTAAGAGGGTTGTGAGGGCAGGTAAGAGCGTTGTGAGGGAAGGTAAGAAGGTTGCGAGGCGAGGTAAAAGGGTTGCGAGAGCAGGTAAGAGGGTTGGGAGGACAGGTAAGAGGGTTGTGAGGCGAGGTAAGAAGGTTGTGAGGGCTGGTTTCTGGTGGTCTCAACGGGGATTTTAGGAAATTCGGGTTTTGGAAAGGGGGGAGATTTCTGTGGAACAGGAGGATTTTGTTGAATTTTAGAAGTTTTTTTGAGAATTGTAAAATTATTTTTAAAGTTTTTTCAGGTATAAAATGATAATTATTGTGATTTAACTTTGGAAAAATTTGGTTGGTGAACAAATTAAGTATAATTTTGTACCATTAAAAATAAATAAATTATATCATGGCACCATTATTAACAACCGCAAGACCAAAATTAAAAGGAAAAACTTCCTTCGTAGTTCTCAATCAAATATATCCAATCGGCATGGCTAGGTATGCCTCCAAGCAGCCTTTGTTTCTGGCAAAAAACGCCAAATGGACTGTTGTTTGGGGTACCAACCTGACCAACGACTTGGCTACTGCTTCGGCCTTGCCTGACAATACTTCTCGGCAAGGGTTGATTGATGGAAAACGACTTTTGATGGATATTCAAACTGTGAATTGTATAGTTATAGCGAATGATTTGAGCGGGCTGATAGAGAATTCTTTCGCCTCCAATCTTTGGCAAGAAAAGAAAATCGAAGCCGGCTTTCATCATTATGCCAAGGCTTCGACCAAGCCTGGTGAATGTTCGCTGATGATTACCCAAGGTATTGCTTTCATGCTCGTTCCGGCAAATAATACTGCTCTGGTGGCAGGTGGAAAATTGGTTGGATTTCAAGCTGCCTACACCTTGCAGAAAACTACTTTTGACGATTCGCACAATGCCTATACATCTGCCGTTGCCGATGCGCAAGAACATACGGATAGCAAAATAGCTGCCTACAATCTTATCTACGATAATTATATGCAGATGACGAGAGTGGCAAAAAACCTATTCAGAAACGATTTGGCGATTCTAAACTTCTTTGTTTTTAACGCGATCAAGAAAACCATTCAGCCGCAATATCAGGATGTCGAAACTGTCAGGATAGAAAAGGCCAGCGATAAAATCGTTGCCAATGCCATCCCAAACACCCCGATAACCAACATAGGCACTTTGCCAGTTTTGATTAATGATACCGTCACTCTTGCTGCCGGAGCCACCACCAATAATACTTTTGGGGACAGGATAAAGTTCTCTAACAGAGATGCCCTCTATCCTTGCGCAATAAGGATGTCCAGAATGGTGCATCAAGGTTAAGCGATTGAATATTTAATAGTCCTATACTTTCAGAAAGGGGAATCAGCAATGGTTCCTCTTTTTTTTGATGATGGCTAGAGGTCGGTTGCGTATAAAAAGTTCCTTCGAGGCAACCTGCCATCAAAGCATAGCCCCGATAGTAGCGGCAGCCCG
>CAIWCG010000100.1 GCA_903911135.1 uncultured Bacteroidota bacterium | reverse complement strand
GTGCCTTGCTTACTCCAATCATTTCAACAATGGATTCAAGTTTGATGATCATCATACCATTGTCTATAATGATTACATAAAGGACATAAAGAATATTCCTGCATTTTTCACTGACATCAAATATTTTGGTACTACACCCGGCAATCAAGGATACAGACCCATGCTTCCTACACTATGTGCTATAGATTATTGGATTGCAGGAGGGTTAAAACCAGTATATATGCATGCTGACATTTTCTTTTTTTACTTGGTTCAATTAGTATTGATGTTTTTCATGATTAGAAAGATATTGGATAGGACTTTACCTTCAGAAAAGAACCAATTTTTCTCTTTATTGATAGTTGGGTTTTATGCTCTTCATGCCTCCAATGCAGAAGTAATCAACTACATGTGCCAACGAACAGATGCCTTTTCTACCTTATGCATTATAGCGTCATTTGTTCTTTATATGACTCCGATAGCGAAGAAATATTATCTTTATCTATTAACTGCTTTAATGGGAGTACTGACAAAACAGACAGGAGCCATGTTCGGGCCCATGCTATTTTTCTACATACTTATCATTGAAGAAGAGGTTTCATTAGTAGATTTAATTTTATTTAAAAAACTAAAATCCACTATAAATGCAGTTATAAAATCTTTACCGGGCATGATATTTTCAATGGGTGTTTTAATCTTGATTCAATATCTGCTAGGGCATACAAAAGTATTGGGTAGCTCACCAGAAGGTGCATTTGTTCCAGAACCAAATACTCCTTTCGAAGGTTTTATGACACAATGGGTGGTAACCATGCATTATTTGGGAAACTTTATTCTTCCTGTTGATTTAAGTGGAGAACCAGATATAAAGGCTTATACCAATTTCTTTGACATCAAAGTTCTATTTTCATTAATGGCATTGATAGTGCTTCATGCTATTGCAATTTTTACATCCATCAGGAAAAAATACCTGCCTATTTCATTTGGTATCATCTGGTTTTTTCTAGCCCTATTCCCAACTTCATATGCCTATTCATTGAGTCCTGTAGGGCAGCTTTCAAATGATCATAGAACATTCTTTCCTTTTGTTGGGTTGGCAATTAGCTTGGGTTGGTGGCTTCGGTTACTTTATCTGAAATATGAACACCATTTTAATAAATATGGCAAGTATGGACTAGGTATATTGTATAGTCTGATTATTTCCCTTCACGCTTATGGAACCTATCAAAGAAACATTGTTTGGTCAACCGAACTGTCATTATGGGAAGATTCAATTAAAAAAAGTCCCAATAGCTTTAATAGTCAGATGAATTATGGTGTTGCACTAATGGCTAAAGCTAGATATGATGAAGCTTTAGTTCATTTTAGGAAGGCATTGGAAATACAACCTAATCATTCGTATATTCAAATCAATATGGCTATTGCTTTAGCAGGAACTGGAAACAATACGGAGGCCGAACAATACTTTAAAACTGCACTATCAAGAGAACCCACTATACCCGAAGTTTACTATTATTATGCAAGATGGCTTAGCACTCAAAATAGAATTGAAGAATCTGTTACGCTTCTTGAAAAGGGTCATGAAATAAGTCCTCAAGACGGCCCAATAAATGAATTGCTTCCCACTGTTTTAGCAGCAAAAGGCACTAAAGAAGAGAAAATAAAAACTATGGAAGAACAAGCAGATAAGAATCCAACATCGGATAATTATATCAACCTTAGCTTGTTATATTACAAGGATGGCAGCTACCAAAAATGCATTGAGGCTTGTGAAAAAGCATTGAAGATTGATCCCAAAAGTGCCTTGGCATATAACAATATCTGTAGCGCCTATAATGCCTTAGAAAAATGGGATAAGGCAGCCGATGCCTGTAATAAAGCCATTAGAATAAATCCTGATTATCAAGTTGCAAAAAACAACCTTGCAAATGCCTTAAATAAAAAGTCAGCAAATGATATAGGAGAAACCGATGCTAAACAACATCCTACTCCAGAAAAATACTTGAATTTAAGTGTCAAATATTATAATCAAGCTAAATATGAAAAATGCATAGAAGCCGCAAATAATGCAATCAAATTAAAACCTGATTTTTCACAAGCCTACAATAATATCGGTTTATCCTATGCCAAATTGAATGAATTCGATAAAGCCATAGAAGCCTACAAAAAATCATTGGCAATTGATCCAAATAATACTTATGCAAAGAATAATATGGCTGCCACTTTGAAACAAAAAAATGGCAAATAATAGTGCTATAAATTTTCAAGAATCTCATTTTCAACTATTCCTTGTTTTTATTTTTTATTGATGAGTTTTAAATTAAAACTATTTTTTGTACTTCTTTCAACAATTGTATTAACCGCCTCTATTATAATTAAAACAAGAGAGCAGCAGTTGGAGGAACAGTTGGAACTTTTCAAGGAGTTTTATGGATTGATGGATAAAAATTATGTGGATACTATAAACCTCCCTGACCTTATGAAAAAGACCATCAAAAAAACGGTTGCCGAATTGGACAGATGGTCTAGTTATCATGATGTGGAGGAAGCAAAAAAAAGACCCGATGACTGGAAAGGAATTCAATATGCAGGAATCGGAAGCGGGGTGAAACAAACTGATAGCGGAGTGGTAATAACCTATCCTTATGATAATATGCCTGCCATGAAATCAGGTTTAAAAACCGGTGATTTGATTATTGAAATAAATGGAAGAAACGTACAAAAACAATTGTTGGATACAGTGGTAAAACAATTGAAAGGAAAAGATGGAGATAGCCTTTTCCTTACCATAAAAAGACCTTATATGGGAATCTTAAAGGTTGCTTTGGCTCGAAAAACAGTGGTTGATTTAGCTGTTCCAAACTATTTTATGGAGAACGACAGCACAGGTTATATCAAGATATATCACTTTTTGTACGAGTCCTCTAATTCGGTAAGAAGTAAAGTTATCGAACTGAAAGAAAAAGGGATGAAAAGATTGGTATTGGACCTTAGGGGCAACTATGGCGGCTTGGTAAAAGAAGCAACCTCCACATTGAGCATATTTCTACCCTTGAATTCACTGGTTTGTAGTGTTAGGGGCAAAGACAGCAGCAAAAATTACTCATACAATACCTTGGACAAACCTGTTGATACATTGATGCCGATAACTGTTCTCACAGATCGAAGAACAATTTCGTCAGGAGAAATATTTACAGGTTGTTTGAAAGATTATAAAAGGGCAACAATCATTGGAGACACGACTTATGGAAAGGGTTTTGTACAAAGCACTTACTATTTTAAGAATGGAGCGATTCTTTACATTACAGCCGGTAGGTATTATACTCCTTCCAGGAATTTTATTGGAGGAAAAGGTGTTGCACCAAATATATATGAAAAGACCACCGATAGCATTCCCCTAGAATTTCAAGCCATCTTGAACTCGGGTATAATTAGCAATTACTGCATCTTAAAAAGAAACCTTTATAAAAACGAATCAGCAATCATTGATGATAAAACCTATAATGATTTTGTTTCCTTTTATCGAAATAATATGGGGTTCATTAAGCTTTCTGAAGAATCCGTTCTTTCTCAATTCCAACAATATTCTTCTTTTAAGAGCATTAAAAAGGAAATAGAAACCAGAAAACAAAACTTGACAACTATATATCGGAAAGAAATGGAACTGGAACTTCAAAAGGAAATACTCAAGCAACAATATCAATACAATTCTGTTGATAAGATTGAATTTGAACACTCAAGTATGTATGACTTGTTGGTTCAGAGAGGGTATATTAGGAAAAATTGAATTAAATTCGATAATGCCATAAATAAATGCCCGTATTTATATATCATTTTCTTTGATACTAATTAGCCTTTTGGAGGTTATGATATTTGTATCTGATTTTTTTAGCAGAAAAATATTTAAGCCCAAAACAAAATAACGATACAACCACTAACATAGGCCTGACATGCCCAAGGTTATCCTCTTGTGCGAAGGCATCCTCGTGCGTATGGAAGAGATAACTGATGGCTGGCAGGTGTGTGATTTGGCGAGTGGAGGATATGGGCTTCAAGAAAAGAAGACATTATTGCCTAAAATGAAAAAGGGGAGAAGCGTGTGCCTCTCCCCGGATAAATAAAATATCAAAAATCAAATTTACGGAAGTATGATGTTGTAGGTATTGCCGTTGATGGTGACGGTGGCATTGAGGTCGCAGGTACCGGTTCCGAAGTCGATGAGGCGGGCATATTTTCCACTTGGGGCATAGTTCAGTGTGCCAGATATCCAAGGGTGTTTTCCGCCGATGGAGCATCCTCCGAAGTCTCTTACCATGGCTGTGGCTGTTGCGGTAAATGTTTCACCATTGGCTCGTGTTCCTGATGCGGCTCCGTCTATCTGTATCTTGGCGTGTGGCCAGTCGATGGGGGTTTGTGCATTGGTATAAACGGTGGCGGTGTTCAGCAGTGTTTTGGTGCGTGTGCTGGTCCAGGTAATGGTGTTTCCATTGGCTTTCACGATGCTGATGTTGGCTGCTATGGCCCATGTTTCGTTGGTGGTCAAAGGATTGAACCCTACCGGTGTGGTGTTGGTAACGGTTTTACTGATGATGGTGACTTGGTTGCCATCAACGACATAGTTGTGAGACCTAACAGAGAAGGTGAAACCTGGATCGCGGTAGTGCTTAGCTCCAGCTGGTGATGCGGAATGATCGAACACCAAAGAACCGCTTCTTGTTCTTCCGTCCAAGCAGCTACCACCATTGAAAACTACGGAGTCTATCTTGTTTATCGTATCGTGATATACGGTGGCGCAAGTGGATAGGATGAAATCGGCATCTCCCATTCTATAGGAGGATAAGGTGCCACCATCGGAGGCTTGTGAACCAACAGCTATGACATCGTTTGACACGTTTTCGGCAGTGGCATTGTCGGACGCACCGGCAGTGTCGTTGTCGAGCGAAGTGGCGTCTTTCTTTTTACAACCATTCAAGGCAATCATTCCTACTGCAAACAAGCAGCAGAGAAGGACAACTAAATTTCTTTTTTTCATTGTTTTAATAATTTTAAAGTTTAACATCTATCAATTCTTTTATACAGGCTATGATACAATACCAAGGGGTTGGTTTAATGTCTAGGAAGAAATTTAACATTAGTAAAGATTAAAAAGGTCTTAGCCTTTAATCTTATTGATGATATTGGTTGTGGAATATCCAGGCAAGAATTCGATGGTAATCACCTGACCTCCTTTTGCAAGAACAATATCGGCACCCACTATATCTTCTACCTTGTAGTCGGCACCCTTCACCAGCACATCAGGTTGAATGATTTTAATAAGATCATAGGGTGTCTTTTCATCGAACAATGTCACCGCAGAAGTGAAGTGCATGGCCGCAAGAATCATTGCCCGAGAATGTTCATCGTTGATTGGTCTGTTTGGATCCTTGATAGTCCTTACAGAACTGTCCGTGTTGACACCAATAATCAGAACATCACCCAAATCGGCTGCCTTCGAAAGGTAATCCACATGGCCTTGATGTAGGATATCGAAACAGCCATTGGTGAATACGATCTTCTGTCCTTTGAATCTCCAGATGTTCAACCAATGCTTGATGCTTTCGGTGGTATGAATCTTCGAGTTAATGATTTCCAACTGTGTCATATCAAACTTTTATTGGGTTTCAGGAAATATACGAAGGCGATGATGCCCATCAATATCACCAGCAATGTCTGAGACGAGTGAACGATGGTGGCATACGACAAGGCGTCATTATATTTAATGCCGAACAAGGTCAGGCCACTGGAAACAAGCAAATGATAAGTGCCTATTCCACCTTGCACTGGTGCAGTCATCCCAACGCCGCCTATAGCCAACACAAATAATCCCACCTTATAGTCGAGGTGAGAAGTAGGTGCTATCGATTTGAAACAAACATACGACACGATGAAATACATGCTCCATATAAACAAGGTGTGGAAGATGAACAGCAGGTTGTTTTCCATTTTCATCAAGGTCTTCAATCCTTTTACGATGCCTAGGAACAGGTTGCTTATCTTGACAAACATTGCCGATTCTTTCTTGGCCTGTCGGCGGAAGTACACCTGCAGAAACACAAGCAACACCAATGGCGACAGCATCAAGGCCATGAACCACCAAGAGGTGACTATGAACAGAAAACTATGCTGTGCCGGATAGACATGAAAACTGATCTGTTTCAGCACGAACTCCTTCAATATTTGAAACTGCAAAATGGCCACTACCATGAAACTTACCATGAGCATGAACAAATCCACTACCCGCTCTATGACTACGGTGCCCAGCAATTCATTGAAAGGAATCTTTTCCTTGCGGCTAAGCGCACCGCATCGCGATATCTCTCCCAAACGCGGAATGGCAAGGTTGGCAAAATACCCGAACATCAAAGCCCAAAAAGTGTTCTTCAGCTTGGCTTTGTATCCGAGGCTATGCACCAGCATGTTCCAGCGCATGGCACGGCTCAAGTAAGCCAACACAGAAACCATGAGCGACAACAGTACCCACGAAAAGTCGGCATCCTTTATTTTGTCTCGAATGGAATTCAGGTCTTGCCCATGAAACGCAAGATACATCAGTCCGATACCGATGGAAAGCAGCAGCAGGTATTTTACGGCACTGAAGATCTTCTTTTTCAAGATTTACCTGATAAGATGATTGTTCACATCAGGAAACACCACCGCAGGCTTAAAGCTTTTCGCCTCCTCAAAATCCATGATGCCGTAAGAGACGATGATGATCACATCGCCCACATACACTTTTCTGGCTGCCGGCCCATTGAGGCAGATGATGCCCGAACCGCGTTCGCCCTTTATGATATAAGTCTCCAGCCGTTCGCCGTTGTTCACGTTCACGATCTGCACTTTTTCGTTTTCAATCATATTGGCGGCATCCATCAAGTCCTCGTCGATGGTGATGCTGCCCACATAATTCAATTCGGCCTGGGTAACTTTTACCCGATGAATCTTGGATTTAAGAATTTCTATTTGCATATTGTGGGCAAAATTAGAAAAAAAGCCGATTATCAACCACATCCTCCAAAATCCACCTTCCACCCTACCCCAACTCATAACTAATAACTCCTAATTCATAACTCTGATAAGGAGCCTATATCCTCTTCTCGTCCCATCTACGTCCCGCTATCCGCTGTAGCCGCTGCTTGCCCATTACCGACACCAAGCAGCGGGCTGCCGCTACTATCGGGGCTAGATTTGATGGCAGGTTGCTCGAAATGGCTTTTGATAAGTAACCTGG
>CAIWCG010000099.1 GCA_903911135.1 uncultured Bacteroidota bacterium | reverse complement strand
TTTATACCTCCAATTTTGAGTTTTCAGCGAGAAAAAAGCACAAAAAATCGGGGTATTTAACCGTTTAAATACCCCGCTGATTTGCCACTAAAAAGGTTCTTTTCTACCTATTTGACGATAGCATAAATGATTTCCCAATCCGACAATTCTCCATCGGTGTCGGCACAATGCCTGAACCATACTTTTGAAACAGAAATTAAAGCTAATGCAATATAGGCTCCTTTTCGGGTCTTGTCCATTTTTACCCAAGTGATGCCATCAAGAGATTTTTCCCAAACGTGCAAGGCTGCCTTTGGCAACTGTGGTGCTTTCAAGGAAACGGTTCCAACATTTGATTTCAACAAGGCACGAAATACGATAGCCCTTGTGTCAGGCACATTTTTAACGTGAAACAGACCAGATTCTATGATAGAAATTGCTGTAGAAGGCGAGGCGAAAGCGGCAGCCTGTGCCACTGCCATCAGCACTTTCAGATGAGTGTGAACCTTACCCCAAGCTTCATCTCGGATGGCTGCCAAGCCTACGGTTCTCTTTTTTGTGTTCGTCTGTGCGGTATCGAAAGCCAGCATATCCACCAACATGGCGGTGATGGTAGCAGGTAACACGACAATAAGCGGGTTGCCGCTACAGGCGTTGATCATGGCTCTTGCCTCTATGCCCATATTTGGAAAATCTCTGGACAATTTCATTGTAGCAGTTACAATCATTCCCGTGTTCGGCATTCCCATCAGGATTACGAATTGAGGGTTGTCGGGGTTTTGATTCGACAGCTTCAATTTTTTTTGCATGGCACACATCAGCATACCCGTAACCAAGTTGTAACCATGCCTGGAATCGGTAAGGACAGTGGTCCTTAGGTGGTTGGTCACACGGTTGATAAAGGATACATTCTTCTCATAAATGGAAGCGTGTTTTCTGACGATTTTCTTGGCCAATAGAGCCAACTTGTAGGGAGTAACTTTTCCGGCAGCAGCCATGATGAAACTTGCCAAAAATACAACGATGAATTTAGCCAGACCTGTTGCCTTTTCTTCGGGTTCTACCACCTCTTTGTTCCACTTCACGTTCCTTGCCGTTCTGTCGTTAGCCAGTTTGTGTTCGCTGGCCATCAGCTTTCGGGCAACATTGCGCTTTTCCTTGTTTAACGAATTTCTTTTCTTCACTGCCAGTGCTTCGGCAGCTACACGCCTGTGGCGTTCGTTCCTTTCCCTAATCAAGACCTGTTTGTCGGCCTTGGTAAGGGACATTTCATTAATTGAATTTTTCATTCTTTTAATTGTTTTTGGTTAATAAAAATTTATAGGATGGCATTGCAATAATGCCACAAGCCTCAAGGACTTCAAAGGAAGATTCCGCACAGGTTATTCCTATGCAGAAAGATAAAAAGAGATAAGGATTTAGAGTTAGTCCGTCCATAACAGAAGACCCCAATTAGATGGGATGGTGCGGGTCCTCTGTGTAGGATAGATGTAATTACTTACAGTCGAAAGATTATTCGTGTCTTGAATCATGGTGTAAAATTAAAATTATTGAGATTTATGAATAATGACATTCATCATGTTTTCA
>CAIWCG010000098.1 GCA_903911135.1 uncultured Bacteroidota bacterium | reverse complement strand
TAAAAAGCTTTTTCGAAGCTACCTGCCATAGAAGCATAGCCCCGATAGTAGCGGCAGCCCGCTGCTTTGTATCGGTAATGGGAAGGCAGCGGCTACAGCGGATAGCGGGACTGGACATGATACGAGAAGAAACCGTAGGCTCCAAGAAATAATTACGAATTATAAATTAGGAATTAGGAACTCCTGATTCTTTAAGGTTTATGAAACTTATTCCCACTTGAAGACCTTGATGGCCAAGATGTAAACGCCTACACCCCAGGCCAGGATGATGAGTATCTGGGTATGGACATCCCATAGACCTTGTCCTTCGAAGGCCACTTTTCTAAGAGCATCGTTCAGGTAGGTGAGAGGGAGGATTTTGCATATCGGCTGCAACCAGCTTGGGAAGTTGGAGATGGAGAAGAAGGTGCCAGCCAACAAGAACTGGGGCATGGTAATGATGTTTGCCAATGGGGGGATGGAGCTTTCGTTCTTGGCAAGCCCCGATACCACAAAACCGAAGCCCATGAAAACGATCAATCCCAAAGAACATAAGAGGAGCATTTCGAGGAAGGTGGTGACACCGTGGATGAGGGTGAATCCGAAGGCGAACTTGCCTATCAAGATGATGACCACCGAACCCATCATGGCAAATATCAAGCGAGCAATGGCCTCGCCGATGACAATGCCCGAACGCTTGATGGGAGTGGCGAAGAAGCGTTTCAGCACCAAGGTTTGGCGAAGACTGAAAAACACGAATGCCGTTCCGAAAACTCCTGATGCAAGTAAAGAGAAGCCAAGCTGTCCCGGCAAGATGAAGTCTATGCTTTTATAAGCTCGGCCTTGTATTGTGGTAGGCTCGGCCATCTGTATTTTCATGTCCGATACGGGGGTACCCGTCGAGTTGATGTTGCTGACGATGGAACCCAGCTGTGATTGGAAAATCTTTCCGTTTCTACCCGAGGCATCACACAGTTGCAGAGCCACTTTTATCTTGCCGTCGTGGGTGGCATCCACCGGTTGAATGTTGATGATGGCGGCTATGTTTCCTTTCTTCAAGTCGGCATTCATAAGCTCTTCGCTCTTGTAGGCTATCAGGTTGACACCGGAGTTTTCGCCATCAAGGATTTTGTAGAGCATGTTGGTGGTGTCGGAGTTCTTCGTAAGACCTACATCTACGCTGATGCTTCCACCGCCGATGAACCCAAAGACGACAATGAATATCAATGGAAATGCCAATGAAAAAACTACAGCGGAAGGGCTCCGAAATATGGATTTGAGACTCGCCTTGGTGATGGCTAAAGTTGCTGTTATCTGACTATATTCTTGTTCACTCATTGTAATGATTTATTATTGAAACTATTCATCTCTCCATTCTTTTCCCGTCAATGCCAGGAAGACATCTTCGAGGTTGGCCTTCTTCACTTCTTTCTTCCTCTCAAAACCGCTTGCTATCAGGTTATCGATGAGTTTGTCGGGAGTATCCATGGCTATTATCTTGCCACTTTCAATCACACCCACTCTATCGCAGAGATTCTCCGCTTCATCCATATAATGGGTGGTAATGACCACCGTGGTTCCCTTATCACGAATCTCGCGAATCAAGTCCCAAAGGTTTCTTCTTGCTTGAGGATCGAGTCCTGTAGTCGGCTCGTCCAAGAAGATGATCTTGGGGTTGTTTATCAGGGTGGTGGCAATGGAGAAGCGTTGTTTTTGACCGCCCGACAATTCCTTGTGCTTGGCTTTTGCCTTATCTTGTAGGCCTACGGAGGCAAGCATCTCCATCTCATTAACCTTACGGTTATACAGCCCTGAAAAGAGCTGCAGCAACTCCATAAGCGAAAGGCCCGGGTAATAGCCGGCAGCTTGCAATTGTACGCCGATGATCTTCTTTATTTCTTGTTGCTGATGGTCTACGTTGAGGCCGTTGATGAGGACTTCTCCACTGGTTTTCTCACGTAAGGTCTCCATGATTTCCAAGGAGGTGGTTTTACCTGCCCCATTTGGACCCAGAAGGCCGAATATTTCACCTTCATAAACATCAAAGCTGATGCCTTTCACAGCCATGAAATCGCCATATTTCTTAACCAGGTCCTTGACAGAGATGATGGTTTTTGCAGTATTCATTATTTTGAGGTTACAATATTGTTTGGATCCGGCAAAGATAATTATTATTCAAATAACTTAATCCATTCCATAGGGCAGTGTTACTATGGCCACCATTTTATTGGATGCTGATCTATTTGTACAGGATAATATTATGATTCCTGACAAGTGTCAATTATCGGTTAATGATATCAGATGGCTAGATATTAAAAGTGCCTATTGCCATTCTGATAATCTTAAAAGTTTTTATTCAAGTGATATTTATGAAGCAGACCTAAAAGCCTCATGAAAAGAGCAGCCTTGACACTATGGAAAGACTGCGTATGATGTGTTGTTCTATCTGAATAAGTTGGTTGGTATAGGACGGTATCAACTCTTGATATTGAATTTTTCGCGCCATTGTTCATTGAACGATTTGGTGGCTATCTTAGGCATCTCTCGGCCTTCACCCCATTGTTTCTTGAAGAAATTATTAAGCATGAAATTCTTTAAGGTAGCTCCACCATTCATGTTTTTTCTTTTCAGCATGGCAGATTTCCAAAACTTGAAGGCATAACGTTCCGTGCTGCTCGTCAAATCTTGTGCTACCGCATCTCTTCTGTTATGCAGCAATTGATTGTGGATGTCAATCTTTACAGGACATACCTCAGTGCATTTTCCACACAGTGACGATGCAAAACTCAAGTGCTTGAACTCCTTCATACCAGCCATGTGTGGCTCTATTACCGAACCTATCGGACCGGTATAAGGCACCCCATAGGAATGCCCACCGATGTTTTGATAGATAGGGCATGCATTCAAGCAAGCACCGCATCGGATGCATGAAAGTGCCTGTCGCTGCTCTGTATGTTCCAAAAGGGTACTGCGGCCATTGTCAAGCAAAACAACATACATTTCCTCTGGTCCATCGGTTTCATCTGCCTGTCTTGGACCAGAAACGATGGTATTATAAACCGTTATGTTTTGACCTGTTCCATGGGTAGCAAGCAATGGCAAAAACAAGTCAAGATCGGTAATTGATGGAATAATCTTCTCGATGCCCACAATGACGATATGTATCTTCGGGAAGGCAAAAGACATGAATGCATTTCCTTCATTCTCCGTAACGGCCACAGAGCCAGTGTCAGCAATAAGAAAATTCGCACCGGTTATTCCTACTTCGGCGGCAAGGTATTTCTCTCGAAGCCTGGCACGCACAAATGCCATAACCTCTGTAGGAGTAATGGTTTCGGGCAACTGAAACTGTTCGTTGAAGAGCTTACCTACGTCTTCTTTGCTTAAATGCATTGCAGGCGTAACGATATGATAAGGAGGTTCCTTCCGTAATTGTACGATGTACTCACCAAGATCGGTTTCACATGGCTCGATGTTGTTTTTCTCCAACGTTTCATTAAGATGAATCTCTTCAGTAGTGATTGATTTGCCTTTAACGACAATTTTGGTATTGGCCTTTTTTAAGATAGCCATGATTTCTTTAACGGCTTCGTCACCATCTTGAGCCCAAATGACTTTTCCTCCACGTTTGCTGAAGTTGAATTCGAATTCCAACAAATATTTATCGAGATTGTCAACTACCTTCCATTTGATGTTTGAAGCCCTTTCCTTAGCAAGTTCGAGATTGGCATATTGTTTCTTGCCTTCTACTACTTTCTTGTCGTATTGCCCGATGTTGAACAGTAGTTTTTTATGTAAAACCTTATCTTTTGATTTTACTTCTGCCTGGTGTAAGAACTTATCCTGGTTGCTTGCCATACTTATTTATTTTATCTCGATTTTACCTACCCTGTTTTCATGTCTGCCACCTTCAAATGAAGTATTCAAGAAGGTATCAATCATCTTTTCAGCTGCCCCCTTACTTATAAACCTTGCAGGAAGACAAATGACGTTAGCGTTATTATGCATCCTTGATAATTTGGCAACTTCCTCGTTCCAGCATAAAGCAGCTCTAACGAGTTTATGTCTGTTTGCACTTATGGAAACACCAATTCCGCTACCACATATAAGGATGCCTTTCAATTGTTGGTTTTGTTCAATGAAGTTTGCCAAAGGATGCACAAAATCGGGATAATCCACCGAGGCTTCCGAGTTGGTGCCGAAGTCTTCCACTTCATATCCCATATTGTTCAAGTACATTTTCACTTGTTCCTTTAATTGAAACCCTGCATGATCGCATGCAATGGCTATTTTGTTGGTTTTGGCTTCCATATATTTATTTAATGCGACAAAATTAGGAAAAGACTAATGAATGTCTCATATAATGTCATTTATTTTTCAACAACTTTATTAATGAGAATAAGGATACCAATGTCCAGACTGCCTCCAAAACAATAAAGGGGTAATATTTCAATAGAATTGAAGCATAACAAGCTATGGCAGCCCCAATGCAGTTCATAATAATATAAGTAAGCCCATTGCTTGTTAGTTTATTGAATAGGTTAAGCAAAAAAGCGATTAACAATATGCTTACACCCGTTACTCCAACCAAATCTGTGAATGAAATCATGCATTTATTGAGTTATAGACGTTCCAAAATTACTAAATTATCCATAAGCTATCTCTGCTAAAGCCATTTTTGTTTCCAATGCGTATAAATTCAACATTTTGCAGGTTAAAAGGCTTATCTTAGAAAAGGATTTTATCAAACTCTTGTTTTATTTAAAAATGTTTTACTATATTTGCAGCCCCCAAATAAAATTGGATTAAAAGAAACTAATAAATAATTAATTAAATGCCTGCTAAAATCAGATTGTCAAGACACGGAAAGAAAGGTCAAGCCTATTATCATATAGTTGTAGCCGACTCTCGTGCTGCCAGAGATGGTAAATTCATTGAAAAAATTGGAGTTTATAACCCAAATACCAATCCAGCAACAATTGAGTTGGATACAGACAAAGCATATTCTTGGTTACAGAAAGGTGCACAGCCAACCGATACCATGAGAGCGATTTTGTCTTACAAAGGGATTATCTATAAAAACCATCTTGACAAAGGTGTTAAAAAAGGAGCCCTTACTCAAGAGCAGGCTGATGAGAAATTCAATGCTTGGTTAGCTAATAAGACTGAAAAAATCAACGAAAAGAAAAATAGTTTGAAATCTTCTTCTGATAAGGATCTTGCGAAGAGATTTGAAGATGAAGTTAAGGTCAATGAAGCAAAATCAAATGAGGTGGCAAAGAAAAGAGCTGCCGCTGAAGCAAAAACTGTGGCGGTAGAAGATGTTGTTGAAAATACCGAAGAGGCACCAGAGGGAAATCCAGCTGCCGAAGCTTCTACAGAAGAAAATCCAGCATAAATACTAAAAACTGATCATAAGAAAAGGGGGTTAAATTATTTAACCCCCTTTTTTGTTGCCCTATTTCCTGATATATCAGAAAGGCAAATCATCATTTCCCATCGGGCTGCTTGGCATATCGGCAGGAATATCAGGGTAGTTGTCCATGCCAGAATTCGATGAACCGCCATTCGTAACGGACTCAATTCTCCATGCCTCAAGGTTAGTCAGGTAGTTCACTCTACCATCCTTTTCCCAGCGCCTTCCCCTTACGTTGAAGGAAACCTTTATTTCCGTGTTTAATTGAATGTTATCAAGCAAAGCACATTTGTCCTGACTTAATTGAAACTTGATTTGGTTTGTAAACGAGAAACTTCCAGCCTGTTCATCTTTCTCTAACACAAACTCACGTTTTTTGAATTTTTCTGTTACCTGCACGGCATCATACTTTTCGATTAGTTTTCCTGTAAATTCGTAACTCATGATATTATTATTATTGTTTGCGCAAATATACCAAATCGGATGTAATTGATAATTCTTATTTGGAGCCTATATCCTCCTCTCGCATCTTGGTGCGTCCCGCTATCCGCTGTAGCCGCTGCATCCCCATTGCCGATACAAAGCAGCGGGCTGCCGCTACTATCGGGGCTATGACCGTTGGCAGGTTGCCTCGTAAGAACTTTAATCAAGTAACTTGGCTG
>CAIWCG010000097.1 GCA_903911135.1 uncultured Bacteroidota bacterium | reverse complement strand
TTGACCAATTCCGCTTCATCCATGCCAAGCAAAAGTAAACCTATTTTAGGATTAATTAAAATGTGTAAATTAAAGTCAGGATTTTACCTGATAGAGTGTCAACTTATTTTAGGACGATAACTTGTCCGGTATTAGCGATAACCTGTCTGGTATTAGCGATAACCTGACTGGTAATAGCGATAACCTGCCCAGTATTAGCGATAACCTGTCTGGTATTAGCGATAACTTGTCCGGTATTAGCGATAACCTGTCTGGTATTAGCGATAACTTGTCCGGTATTAGCGATAACCTGTCTAGTAATAGCGATAACTTGTCCGGTATTAGCGAAAGCTTGTCTGGTATTAGCGAAAGCTTGTCTGGTATTAGCGAAAATCTGTTCGGTTATATCGAATGGCAATCCATTAGACATATATTCTGAATGATAAACTTGGGAAATAAGAATTTATAGATAGACTGGGCAAAGCCTCTTCGCAGGTTTCAGCGGAACGAACTTCCTCATGACATAAGAAACCGAAAGCTCGAAACCACCATGCCCATTGCTTGCTGTTTTAAGTTGGGATGTATTTACATCATAGCTTAAACCGGCCTTGAAATCGCGATAATCCATGCTCACCATAGGGATAACGGCATCTTGAAAACGAACAAATACTCCGAGATAGAAATTAATGTTGTCCTCCGGATTGATGATGTATTTTCCTGATGCGCCTATGATGGCCTCGGAGAAGGTATTTTGTCTTTGATAAAGCCATGAAGGCACCAAATCTACCTCATCGGTAACCATAAATTGCCCATCGGCATGAAAGGCAAACTTAGGACTTAACTGCGAGGAAGAATTGGACAAGAATGTTTCGGTGGCCTTATTGAAATGGGTATAAGACAAGCCGATGTTGACGTTGTTCCGAGCCTTGAGACGATAATGCCAGCGAGTGCCGAAGCCTAAGTCCAGATAGGTAAAGCTGGTGCGCTGAAAAACTTCGCCAGAGAATCTGTTCGGGTCGAATGAATCTCCATCCCATTGCTCATCAAATTGCAGATTATTGTAATTGAAACTCTTGTTGCTGATGCCCGGCTGAATGGCAAAAGTAAGGAACATGGACGAGTCTTTGCTGATTTTTCTGGTGTAAGACAAGGAAACCTTAGCCTCCAAAAGACCCAACTGCGAATCGCCTGCCTTATCATTATTGATGACTATGCCTGCACCCCAGATGCCTTCGGGAAGGTTCTTTATTTTCCAATCTTTGGTAGGCAAGACCATGTCGAAGGAACCGGAATAAGTATTGTATGGCACCGTGATGGAAGCCCATTGGTTTCTGCGGTTCAGGACAAAGCGGTAGTCGCCATCAAAGAGCCCTGTGAGGGCAGGATTCAAATTGAGAGGTGTGGCATTGAATTGAGAAAAATGAATATCCTGACTGACGGCCCCAAGGGCATTCATCAAACAGCAGATCATCAATAATATCTTTCTCATTTCATCATCCTCCCTTCATCATCTTAATAAAGTGATATTGCCCTTCTTGAAATAGGTCTGGTCTTTCAAACAGGTGGCTTCAAGATAATAAACAAACACATCCGGATCACACTTTGCACCATTGTAAGTTCCATCCCAGCCTTGAGTTTGGTCAGCCGTTTCAAAGACTTTTTGTCCCCAGCGATTATAAATGGCGAAGTATAAAGTCTTGATGCCACGGCTTCTTACATATAACACATCGTTGTGTCCGTTTCCATCCGGAGTAAAGGCATTCGGAACGTAAACATCACTGGCATCGCATTTCAGATGAAGGACTACTATTCGGATGGTATCGACTACACTTCCGCAGCCATTTATATCGGTAACGGTGACGTAGTAAGTGGTGGTAGAAGTAGGTGTGGCAATGGGATTGGAAGTGGTGGTATTGCTCAAGCCATTGGGAGGACTCCAAGAATAAAAGTATCCGGAAGAAGGATCTACGTGCAGTTGCGTACTTTGAAAGTCAAAGATGGTATCAGGATTGGCTAGGACTTTCGAGCTGTCGTTATTTATGTATCCCTTGACGAATATACTATCCACATAAGTGCATCCCTGCGCATCGGTAACGGTAACGAAACACCAGCCAGCACAAAGACCTGTGGCTGTTGAGGAAGTTTGAACAGGCGTAGTGCTCCATTGATAGGTATAAGGAGAAATGCCTCCGGTAGAAACGGCTTCGGCCCTGCCATCACAGTTTTGGGCACAGCCTATGCTATCGGTAAACTTAGTGGTGATGAGCTTCGGAAAACTGACTAAATCTACGATGGTATCCAAACAACCTTTGGCAGTCCTGACAATAAGCGTAACGGTATCGGTACCTCCACCTATATTATAGGTATGGATTGGGTTCTTGATGGTAGCGGTGGCAGAATCTCCAAAACTCCATCGCCAATAATTCGTTGTTCCATCATAGTTATGCGAAGTGTCAGAGAAACTAACTTGATTAGTACAAGGATTAATGGTAAAGTCAAAACCGCCAATGAAAGGCGGAAGAATCTCGGCTATTCCCGTTACGGTATCATTGCAGGCGGCATTCAGCGAATCATAAGCAATCAAGGTAATGCTGTAAATTCCAGTGTCGGGATAGGTATAGGTGGGGCTGAAGATATTCGAGGTATCGTTGCTCAAGGAACCGACACCGAAATCCCAATGATAACCTCTGATGTTTCCGGTGCTGCTATTCTGAAACAGGGCAATATCACTGCCGCAACTGATCAAGGGACTCTGAATGGCAGCTACAGTTTCCAATTGGCAGTTGACCACATTTATCTGATAATCCCTGCGGGTGACACCCAGATAAACGCCATTGCGATATTCGGAAACACAAACCCCATAAACGAAAGTGCCTAAGGTATTTGGCGTACAGGTAAGCAATCCCGTCAGAGAATCTATGGCCATAGGCACACCGCCCAACAGATTTGCCAAACTGTAAGGATTCCGCCAAGTGATGTTTATATAAGGAGGGTCATAAGGCGGTTGCGGCTGGGTAGTGTTGGTCGGATTGAAGCCTAAGGGAGTGCATAAATGATAAGACATCGAATCGCCATCAGGGTCGGTGGCAGAATGGTCGAAAGTAAAAGGGATATTGTTGCAGATGAAAGTTGGCGGCCAATTGTTGAACACCGGATTACCATTGTTTATGGCCACCGAACTGTCGTTGATGAACGCCACAAATGTATCACCGATGTTACTCGGATTCACGATATTGCTGATGATGGCATTGCGACAACAAATCTCATAAACCAACTGATACCCACCCGAAATGAAAGGCAGCGTAAGCGTATCGACATAATGACAAACCCGATAGCAGATGTTCACCGGAGGAATCACACAAGGATTGTTTATCACGTTCGGCACCGTAGCCGAATCCCGCGGCCAAGTCAAGAAACCATAAGTGGTGTCATTGAAAACCGCATTGTTATAAAACGTCATCGAACCCTGCGGATAGAAACCCGTAAAGTTATAGGAATAATCCACCAGATGATTCGTCGAATCAAAAATGCCGATGGACAAAGGATCATCAAACGGAGGCACCCCGTTAATACAATCCCGATACACCGTCAGCCGCACCTCATACTTGTTGTTGCCCAAATACTTGTAGTTCAACTCGCCACCCACTATGTGCGTCGCAAAACCAGAATAGGCATCGAAACAAACAATCGACAGAAACAAAAACAAATACCGTAGTTTTTTAGCCATGCCACTTCCGTTTTGGAACCACAAAATTACATAAACTTTCATAATAATCAAATCCACCATCAGCCAATGAAAAACCACACCCCAAAAAACGTTTCCCACCACCAGCGTTCACCTCGGTTCCTCATCCCTCCCCTCCTCCAAAAAACTCCTAATTCCTAATTTATAATTCCTAATTCTTTTTTGGAGCCTATGTTCACCACTCGTATCATGGTTCCACCTGCCAGCCATCAGCTATCTTTGCCTTACCCCCCAAAAATGCCAACGCACAAAAGGATAGCCTTGGGCATGTCAGGGCTATGCTCTATGGCAGCCACCTCGAATGAGCTTTTGGCAAGCAACCCCATTTCATCGTTTCCCGACTCAAAAATCAGCCATTTCAAGCCAGTAAAGCTTAAAAACCCGATTCCACCCCTCAAAAGGCGTTATGTTTTTGCCAAACGCAGTTCTGTTTTTAGTAAAAGGCGTTATGATTTTTAAAAAATCAATTGTGTTTTTCCCCAAAGCAGCATCAATTTTGTCAAAAGCACTTCTGATTTTACCAAACAGCGTTCTGATTTTACCAAAAACTGTTGTGTTTTTACCAAACAGCGTTGTGTTTTTACCAAAAACACAACGCCATTTAATACTCAACATGAAGTTTTTGGGCATCAAAACTGCAAAATTGTCAAAAAAACTTCCTCAGCCAAAATTTCCCTCTCAAAAATACACCAAAACAGAATACGCAAAGTTCTTTCTTATTCTGATAAAAATCAGTTAAATAATGTAAAAATTTAAACCTTAATCAATAATTCATTATTGCATTCCGATATTTGCATCGAAAATAACAATAAAAAGGGATAAATAATGAAAAATATAATAACAGCAGTAGTTTCTATCATGATGGTTGCCGCTGTTTATGGACAAGCCACCGTGTCGCCAGCGGTAGAAGTAAAACCAGTGGTAAAAACAAGCGTAGATTCTAAAAGCGTAACGCCTTTGCCATCGCAGCTATCAAGGTTTTACTGCACCAAATGCGAGTTTTCTGCTCTTAAACCAGGCTTCTGCCCCACTCATAAAACAAGTTTGATAAAGGTAGGCACCTATTTCTGTCCCGTCTGCAACATGACGAATGGCAAAGCTGGAAAATGCCCCACCGACAACAAGGAATTCCTCCTCATGACCGACAAAGTCAAAAAGGTAGAAATGAAATCCACAGACAAAAAAGCCAGCAACTAACACGTATTTTAATACCTAAACCAAGGGGCCGTTCAGCAATGAATGGCCCCTTTTCATTTTAATCAATTTTAAGTTTTTTCAAGACAAATTTGGATTTTAACAATAATGGTTGTAGTTTTGGGATTTCAAACATCACAAACCGCTGATATAAAACATACACAAATGAAAAGGCAAACAATCGTAGTTCTAAGTTTTTTGGCAATAATCATTGTCGGGTTGATGTATTATATCGGCATCTTTGCCCGTGTGCATATCCTTGAGAAAGATATGGGTCCCTATCAGTTGGTTTATAAACAGATAAACAGCAAGGACGATATCGGCAAAACCATCGATGAAATCACCGATCAGTTGAGCAGCCTAGGCATTTCGCCGTTCAAGGGCTATTGTGTTTTCGATGAAGACCTGAATGCTCCAGACAAAAAAGCTGTTGCCATTTTCGAAGCTGGATGCGTATTGAAACAAGACGATTTGGGCAAGATTGATACCACTAAATTCAAGGTAAAGGAGTTTCCTAAGCAATTTTGTGTCGTATCGAATTTTCGATATAAGATGGGACTTTCCGTCATGCTCGGCAAGCTGAAAGTATATCCCGCTTTGGCAAGATATTTCAAGAGAAAGGAATATAAGCAATCGCCCATCATGGAACTTTATGGCCCTCGGTCGATAAGCTATATCATCCCTGCAAAATAAGTTTTATTGTTTGTTATTTTACAGATGAAATCACCTTTTCATCTGTTCGCTTGTCATCCCGAACCTACGCTCTCGGCTTTGAAAATCGATGATTGCCTCATAGAGTTTTTCCTTCCCGAAATCGGGCCACAGCGTATCGGTAAAATATAACTCCGTATAGGCCGACTGCCACAGCAGAAAGTTGCTGATTCTATGTTCACCGCTGGTTCTTATCAGCAGTTCAGGGTCAGGAATATCCTTGGTGTAAATATTTTGAATGATTGTGTTTTCATCGATTTCGTCAGCATTTATTTTTCCTGCAGCCACATCCTTTGCTATGCTTTTCATGGCTTCAACAAGTTCCATTCTCGAACTGTAAGACAATGCCAACACCAACGTCATCCGCTTATTGTTTTTGGTTTTTTCGATGGCATTCATGAGTTCACGATAACAGCTTGAAGGCAAAGACTTCAAATCCCCGATAGCTTCCAACTTGATGTCGTTGTCGTTCAAAGTCTTTGTTTCCTTGTTTATGGTACTTACCAACAGTTCCATGAGGGCATTTATCTCCAACTTGGGCCTATTCCAGTTTTCAGTTGAGAAGGCATATAAAGTCAAGTATTTGACACCTAGTTCGGCACAGCTTTCAGCAGCATCTCTAACGGATTTTACTCCATGCTGATGACCAAACACTCTAATCTTTCCCTTTTGTTTTGCCCATCTACCGTTGCCATCCATTATAATTGCAATGTGAGTTGGCAATTTATTAAGATCAATTTTATCCTTTAAACTCATGTAATTATTCATTAATATTTGAAATGAGGAAAAGCATCACAAGCATGTTTCCCAACACTGAAGACATTGAACGTTATCCAAAATCCACTAAATACATACCAATCGTTATCATTCGGATTACCTCTTTGTCGTCCAATCAAAGATTCTGATGATTGTGCTGATTTATTTGACAACCCAACTGCTGCCGAACCATCTCTAGCCAATAATTTCGAAGGATCGGGATAGTTTCCGCTTACATCATCCAGATAATCAGTATAAGTCTTTCGTACCCCAACCTCGAAGCCAATGTTTACCACCTGACCGACAGAAAGTTTTATGCCCCCTCCAAAAGGGAAAGCACCGGCTATCTTCGAATAGGTATCAGATTGCCCTTCCGTATGCATGGTTCTTAATTCGTATTCATGACCGTTCAAGTTGGCAGTAGGATTGAAATGAAAAATAGAAATGCCTGCAAAGATATATGGTGTACAAAACACCTCACCTGTTCCAGGTTGATATGGAAAAAAATTAAACTCCATTTCTCCTGATACATCTAGAACATGAGAGAAAAACGAAAGATTCCTTTTCAACTGAAATGAATCTTTAGATTGGGCATCATTGCCAGAAACCCAACCATAATATGCGCTTGCTTTATAGGAAAAGAACTTGCTCTTGTCAAATCGATAGATGATTCCTAGGCCTGGATGAATGAATCTATAATTTATAGGAGCGGGATTCAACTCTCCATTATAATTTGCAACGCCCAAGAACAAACCCAACTGATGCCTTTGGGCGAATGCTGGCATAGTAAATGAAAAAAATAACAGTAGTACAACTATTGTTTTCTTGAACATGTTCTGATATTTTATAATAGTATCTTGAACGTAAAAAAATATCGATATTGTCTTAAAACAAACAAATTTTCAAGAGAAGTTAAAAGCCTAAATCTGGAAAGTCTTTGCAACTTTTTGTTTTAATTTATAATTGACATTGAGCATTAGGAACATATATGAATCCTTATAATTCGGATTGCCCCGTATTTCACCTGGAGCAGTCCAGGTTGGATGTCCTGCAAGTCCTAATTCACCTGTTCTGTTTGATAATTTCCCTGCAACATAACCATAAGCCTCCTCAATCTTTTTGGGATCATAATAATTAGTGCTCACATCATCGATATAATCCGTGAAAGTCTTTCTGATTCCAAATTCAATGCCCAAGCCCCATCGCTTATCAAAGTTATATTTAAAACCGATGCCAATAGGTATGGAAATCTGCCATAAGGAATAAGGCTTTAAATTTGGATCAATCCCTTGTCCTTCGGTTCCCAATGGCTGCAAATCATACCAAGTGCCGTTATAAAGTGCCTGTGGATTAAAATGAAACAGGCCCAAACCGATGAATACATACGAGTACATCTCAAAGGATTTTTGTCCTACAATATTATGCAATTTATATCGATGGCCTCCTTTATCCTTGATAAAAGCAGCCTCAAAATTTCCTGAAATCTCATAAATTCTGGACCTAAAGCTCAAATTTCTATTTTGTCTTGATGGCTCCTGCGTCAAATTATCAGCGCCAGAAACTGTACCATATAAAAACATACCCTTTATAGACAATCGTTCTGTCATCCGATATCGCAATCCCAAACCTACACTGAAATTTGTTTGAGACAGTTCCAAATCACGGAAATAATGGGTACCTATTTGGTTTGCGCCGCCTAAATCGCCAAGGAAATTGGTAACCCCGATAGGCAAAATCACCTCATAACGGTAGCGTTTCCAATCGTTAATTTGCCCGAAGCACAACGTAGGCAAAATCAATATTAACAGGCAGTATATTCTTCGCATTCCTTATTTAATGTGAGCGCAAATATAGATAAATAGTTTTAGTTTGCACATTTTTATCAAAACCACTTAATTTTATACAATTATTTATTCAAAATTTACCTAAACAAGCTCTTCAAACGTATTCCTTGCTCATTTGGTTTCCGAATTATAAGGTTTTTAAGCTCATTTTGGGGCGCCCCCTTTCAACAGCCGAGAGAGAAATAGGATAGGGTTTATGCTTTGTGCACCATTCTGGTCATCCTTATGGCGCAGGGATAGAGGGTATCTCTGTTGGAGAATTTAACTCTTTCGCCAAAGGTATTGTTGGTGGTGGCTCCGGCGGCAAGAATGACGGTATCATTAATGAAAACTGGCAGGGTGCCGATGTTTATAATTGGGGTGTTTGGGATGGCATTGGCAATGATTTTATCGCTGGCTTTTTCTATCCTGACGGTTTCGACATCTTGATATTGTGGCTGAATGGTTTTCTTGATGGTATTAAAAACGATGAAGTTCAGGATTGCCAAATCGTTTCGGAAAAGATTTTTTGCCACTCTGGCCATTTGCATGTATTTATCGTAGATGGTATTGAAGGCTGCTATTTTGGCATCGGTGAGTTCTTGGGCATCGGCGACAGCGGAGGTATAGGCTGCATGGGCATCGTCGAAAGCGGTTTTCTGCAAGGTGTAGGCGGCTTGGAATCCGACCAATTTTCCGCCTATAACGAGGGCTGCATTATTGGCTGGGACGAGCATGAAAGCTATTGCTTCGGCTAACATGAGTGAACATTCGCCGGGTTTGGTGGAGGCTTTGGCGTAATGATGAAAGCCGGCTTCGATTTTCTTTTCTTGCCAAAGATTGGAAGGGAAAGAATTTTCTATGAGGTTGCTCAAATCGTTGGTAATGACTATGGCATTGACGGTTTGGATGTCCATGAGGAGGCGTTTTCCATCAATCAGGCCTTGGCGAGAGTTATTGTCGGCCAAAGCGAGGGCAATGGCCAAATCGCTGACGAGGGCAGTACCCCAAACGACAGTCCATTTGGCATTTTTGGCAAGGAACAAGGGCTGTTTTAAGGCGTACTTGGCGAGGCCGATAAGGATTATTTGATTCATAACCACAAATGAGGTATTAGCTTTTAATTTGGGTCGTGCGGTTGTTAATAATGGTGCCATTTTTTTGTTATTTTTAATTGGTAAGGTGCAAAATTACATTTATAATTATGATTTACCTAATTATGTGACAAATAAAATCTGATTGATTATCAAAAAGTTAAATAATAGGGAAGTAAAAATGGCCTAATATTTTTAAATAGCTCCGATTTAGGGAGAGATTAATAGCCATAAATTTGTGAGATAGGTGTGTTAGGGTTGTGTGGGCGTAACGCAAGGTGGTGAGGAGGTAACGCAAGGTGGTGAGGGAGTAACGCAGGGTTGTGACGGAGTAACGCAGGGTTGTGAGGGCGTCACGCAGGGTTGTGAGGGAGTAACGCAGGGTTGTGAGGGCGTAACGCAAGGTTGTGAGGGCGTCACGAAGGGTTGTGAGGACGTACCGCAGGGTTGTGAGGACGTCACGCAGGGTTGTGAGGGCATCACGCAAGGTTGTGAGGGCATCACGCAAGGTTGTGAGGGCATCACGCAAGGTCTTGAGGGCTTATTTCTGGCGGTCTCAGCGGGGATTTTGGGAAATTGGGGAAATTAATTTGGGGTAAAGTTTGGTGGTAAAGTTAAAAAAAGAGTAATTTTGTGGCACTAAAATAATAAACAAGATGAAAATACGGATACTTTTGATAGTGATGCTGGGGTTGGTGGGGTTGAGCACGAATGCCCAAGATTGGCAATGGGCAAGAAATTCAACCCTAGGCGGACCGGCTTTTAATGGTGTTTATGAACAAAAAATATGTACTGATATGGCTGGAAATGTTTATATTACTGGGAATTTTCAAACAGACTCGATCATGTTTGGATCTTACATCTTACATAATAGTTGTAATTCTCCATCTCCTTCTATTTTTTTAGTAAAGTATTCTAATGATGGTAATGTTATTTGGGCAAAATCAGCTAAAGGTACTATTGGGGGTGATAATTACACAACTGGTATTAGCACAGATTCATTATGCAATGTTTATATTACTGGTAACTTTCAGGGTGATTCTATCAGATTCGATTCAATTTTACTTCATCAAAATATATTACAAAACATATTTATAGCAAAATATGATTCATCCGGCAATGTTATATGGGCAAAAACACCTATAGGTGGTTTTGTTGATGCGTTTTCTATGGATTTGGTTTCTGATCATGCTGGCAATACATTTATTACTGGTTCTTATCAAAACTCAATCATTTTTGGCGTTGATACGTTTTATTCAGTAAATCCTTATGATGATATATTTATTGCAAAATATAATCAATCAGGGCATGTTGTTTGGGCAAAATCAATAGGAGGAAATTATGATGAATGGTCACACTGTGTTTGCATTGATTCTTTTGGAAATATTTATATAGCAGGTGAATTTGTCAGTGATTCCATAATATTTGGAAATACCACTTTATTTAACTACTTTTATCCTAATAACTGGGCTACTCAACAATCAGATATTTATATAGCCAAGTTTAACCCTTTAGGTGATATAATTTGGGCGAAAAATATCGGAGGCAATTATATTGATGAACCGAAAAGTATTGATACAGATTTAAATGGCAATCCGTATATCACTGGATTGTATCGCAGTAATTCAATAACTTTTGGTTCTACAACATTTACAAATCCAAATAATTCTCAAAAAATATTTCTTGCTAAATTCGATACTTCAGGAGTTATACAATGGGCGAAAACTACAGATGGAAATAATAGTATAACAGATGTAGGCAGGTGTGTTAGAATTGATAATAATGGTAATGC
>CAIWCG010000096.1 GCA_903911135.1 uncultured Bacteroidota bacterium | reverse complement strand
TGACACACACGTACATCCATTCCAATCTGTTATCGTAACACAGTAGCTTCCACTTGCAGTTACAGTAATGATTTCCGTGCTTTCGCCAGTACTCCAGCTATAAGCTGCCCATGATCCAGCATCCAAATCTACCGAACCTCCCTGGCAGAACATCGTATTTCCCAATGGAGTAATTGAACAGGTTGGGTTTGGATTAACTGTTATATCAATACAGGTAACACCAGTACATCCATAATAATCAGTTACAGTTACACAATAAGTTCCTGATTGATATGCATAAGTAAAGTAATTATTATCGCCATTGCTCCAAACATATGAAGCATAATAATTATTCGCATCAGCAAATAATAAGTCATAACCACCATCGCAGAATGTTGAGTTATAATAAGAATACATCGATGGGGCAGGGTTTGGATTTACCCAAATATCCAAACATGCAGTTGATGTGCAGCCATTATAATCAGTAACCGTCACACAATAAGTGGTGTTAGTTGAAATATAATCCATTAACATCTGATCCGTGGTTCCATTGCTCCATAAATAGGATGCTGCGCCATAATTTGCTTCCAACATTACATTTCCTGAACCACAAATGTATGTATTCAAGATAGAATAAATCCATGCCTGCGGATTTGGATTTACATACACATCAATACATGCGGTACCAGTACAACCATTCACATCAGTAACAGTTACGCAATAAGTGCCATTAATAGTTACATCAATGAATTCATTATACTCTCCAGTATTCCAATAATAAGAAATATATCCAGCTCCGGCATCAAGAGTTACATTGCCACCATCACAGAAAGTAGTACTTCCAGATGCGGCAATAGAAGGTGATGGATTAGGATTAACGAGTATATCTATACAAGCAGTACCAGTACATCCTGCCTCCCATGAGCTTACTGTAACGCAATATGTACCACTTGTTGTTGGATAAATATATTGGTCTGTCTCACCAGAGCTCCATAAATAATTTGCGAAATATCCTACCTCTAGGTAATTATTGCTTCCTTCACAAAATGAAATTGAAGAAGCATAAATTTCTGGTACTGGCATAGGATATACATTAACATAAAAACATGATTCACAGTTACAACCATTTGCATCAGTAACAGTAACACAATAATAGCCATTAATTGTAGCAGTTATTATTTCATCTGTACTTCCATCACTCCACAAATATGAAACCCATACTCCTGCATCCAAATCAACAGAACCACCTTCACAAAAACTTGGCTGACCAAGTGGCATAATATTGCAATTAAGGGAAGTGGTAGTTACATAAGTACTAGCTTCTCCAGTGCATCCATTTACATCAGTTACGTTTACGGTTTGATAGCCAGAATAGTTAACATCAATTGTTTGAGTTGACTCTCCAGTACTGTACCAATAATATGATGAGTAACCGGCACCGGCATCAAGCAAAAAGTTGCTACAATCAAGTTGGGTTTGCGTTATAACTGGAGTTGGGTTTGGATTAACAATCACGTCAATGCAAGCTGTTCCTGTACATCCATAATTATCAGTAACTGTTACACAATATGTTGCACTATTTCCAATAAAATCATAAACATAATAATAGGTGCTTCCATTGCTCCAATTATAAGAATCATAATTTCCTGCTAAATATAGATATGCTGTTCCTGAACCACAGAAGCTAGTTCCATAAGCCGAATATAAGGCAGGTTGCACTGCATCAACATAAATATCAATACATGATACACATGTACATCCATTATCATCAGTTACAGTGACACAATAATTACCTGCGACACTTGCATCTATTGTTTGAGTACTTTCTCCAGTACTCCAAATATAGGAGGACCAAATACCTGCATCTAAATTTACAAAAGATCCACCGCAAATTGTTGTAGGGCCATTCGTTGTTATTGAACACACTGGTCCCAGTTGACCAATATATATAGAAGCATAAGCTGTACAACCATTTGCATCAGTAACCGCACAATAGTAATAACCAGTGTTTTCAATTACAATTGTTTGGGTGGTTTCACCAGAATAGTACCAATTATAAGAAGTATATCCTGAGCCAGCATCTAATATAGATGTACTGCAATCTTCACCAGCAGTTTGTGTAATGACAGGTGTTGAAGATGGATTTACAGTGATATCAATGCATGTTGATCCAGTACATCCATTATAATCGGAAACCGTAACACAAAAAGTAGTATTTGAATAAACATAATCATAAATACTTGAATAGGTATTACCATCACTCCAATTATAAGTATTATAATATCCATTTAAATATAAATAAGCTGTTCCGGTACCACAAAATGATGTGCCATATGATGAAATTATTGTTGGAACAGGGTTTGCATAAACTATGATATCAATAGAAGCTACACCTGAACAACCAGATAAATCTGTTGCTGTAACGTAATATGTTCCAGCTGCAGAAACAGCTATTGATTCGGTTGATTCACCTGTACTCCAAATAAACGCAGCATAAGGACCTGCATCAAGAGTAACAGTACCTCCTGCACAAATCGAAGTAGGACCACTTGCTGTAATTAATGGAGAATTCAACATTTCTAAAGATACATCAATACAACTTATGCCTGTACATCCATTCTGATCTGTAATTGTTACACAATATTGACCTGGATAATACACATCAATTGAAGAGGTGGATTCTCCTGAACTCCATAGATACGAGACAAAACCACTTTCTGATGTTAATGTAATATATCCAGTACCACACAAATTTGAAGGGGCATCATAAGTTATAGTTGTGGTTGGAGCATCATAAACAGTTAAATAAATGCTACTGACGCAAGTACATCCATTAGGATTTGTAACTGTTACATAATAGTATCCACTTGTATTTGGAACCGCATGAATAACAGGAGTTGTTTCTCCAGTACTCCACGAAAAGTTCACAAAAGTTCCTCCTGTAACAAATAAATCAGATGAACCACCTAAACAGAAAGTAGTTGGATTATCACCTGATGAAATACTACAATTGGTTGGCGGAAAAACATTTACCGTGTATGAGGCAGTCGCTGAACATCCATAGGAGTTGATAACAGTAACCGAATAGGTAGTAGGAGATATAACATAAGGTTGTATCGTTTCATAATATCCTCCAGTACTCCATGTATAGGAAGAATATCCAGGTCCTGCATCCAAAGTCACATATCCTCCAGCGCATAGCGGGTTTGGATTTGCTGTAATTATTGGTGATGGAATTGGATTTACCGTTACATCAAATGAAGCTACACCTGTGCATCCATTAACAGAAGTGACAGTAACGGTATAAGTACCAGTTTGCGTTACAATTATTGTTTGAGTGGATTCTCCTGTAGTCCATAAAAATGAGGAATAATTTCCAGCATTTAAAACAGAAATGGAATTACCACAAATTACGGATTGACCGATAATGACAGGATTAACATTTCCTCCACCAATTATTGTCACGGAATCAGTAAAAGTACATTCATTAATATCGGTAATTGTAACATAGTATGTTCCTGGGACTAAATTTCCAATACTTGCATCCGTTGCACCTGTTGACCATAAATACGCAAATGGGCCATTACCTGATGGGTTTACAGTTGCAG
This sequence comes from uncultured Bacteroidota bacterium, assembly GCA_903911135.1. GTDB lineage: Bacteria > Bacteroidota > Bacteroidia > AKYH767-A > JABDAW01 > JABDAW01. The sequence goes on along the minus strand of CAIWCG010000096.1, from coordinate 7,537 downwards.
TTCCATTATCAAAACTTGGACAACCTGCATCTGTATGAACCAAATTCGAATTGCCGATTCCTATCGTGAACATTAGTACAGATGAACATCCACTTGCATCCAATATAGTTACAGAATAGGTGCCTGATGATAAACCTGTGATTGAATTAACATCAATATCACCCGTTGACCAAGTAATGGTATAAGGCGATACTCCGCCAATAACAGTTAAATCTGCAGTACCAAGGTTCGTTTGATCACAAGAAACATTCACAGTTGCCAAACTTGCATCCAATCCACTTGGAACGCAACCCAAACATTGTGTTTGATAATAAACCGCTTCGGCCACGATGGTATAACAGTCGCCCCCAGCGCTGATACCAAAATCAGAACTTGTTTGTCCTGCTGCGTAATGTAAAGTTGTATCATTGCAATTCCAGAATTTTTGTGGAAACCAATAATAATTGCCATTCATGAGCATGTTGTCATAAGGTCCTACATTATCCTGAAGATCAGATGCGATGATGAATCCGCGTCCATTGGAAGGTGTGCCACAAATATTAAAATTATTAACCGGTCTTATTGCAGTGCCACCATCATAAGTAATGTCACCATCAACGATTACCAAAGTTCCTTCATAAGTCGCTGAAAGATCCTGATAAATCACAACCATAGTAAAACCGTCAACTTCACGTGCAGGATCAGCAACACCCAAAACAGTATTGATGACGTACGTTCCATTAGACACGATATAAGGAGTTACATCAACACGGAACCCAAAGGTTCCAATTTCTCCCCAGCATTTTCCGCCACCATCACCAATCATGTTGCTGGTAATGCTGTGGTTTCCACCAAGAGGGTCCGTAAAGACAACTGTTTGCGTCGCTTGAGTACCGCTGTAATACGATTCCGTCCAATACAGATAGGCCTTTAAAATTCGTCGGCAGCCTCCCAATGCATTATCCAATTGCAAATTGGCAGGAAATCCAGAGCCCGTCCATTGCGGGTTCTGCAGGTAAGGATTGTAACGCGTTTCTGTAATTACAGACGTCGTTAAGTAGTTCAATCCGCAGGCGGTGTAATTGTAAGTTTCACCGAGCGAATAGTTTCCATCAAGAGGGCCATGATGGACTGATGAGTTTGGAGGAGCGGCATGGTCGGAGGCTCCCCATTGCGCATACGATGCCATAAAGGCAGCGACTAAGCAGATGGTCAATAAAAATTGTCTCATAACTTATTTGTATTTATTTGTGCCTACTCTATAAGGTTTTCGGCTTCCCCTTTTACATTTTTGTTTCATGCCTGCAATATTACACAAATATTTTAATTCTACAAATGCATCTTATCATATTACAAATTTCATTAACATTTTCATAAACTTTTCATAATACAAATGTTTTAAAAAATTGAAAATTCCAAGGATTTATTTAACATTTGGTTAAAAATATTTTTGCCTGATTAACACCTATTTTTTTTGCTTGATTAGGGTTAATGTTAAAATATGGGGTATTTTTTACAAATATTGCTAATCATTATTACAAACACTGTTTCACCCCACATGAAGAATATGGCAAATGCCCCCAATAATTTACTCCAAGCATCAACAGAGAAAAGCAATATTGATTTCAATGTAAGCGAAATGAATCATTTCATGAAAGCGATATGCAGTTTTAGAGTGCTTTTTTGGTTGAAATACGATTTTTATGAAAAGTACTTAATATGGATTTAATAATCTTAAACATGCATTGATATTGCAATGTTTAGAATATGTCTCTTAATTTTCCGTACGAGGACGTCGAAGAGCATTTTGGCTCCGAGGAAGAGCAAAAATGGTCGGTAGATGTTCAAATGGTAATCGTCGAAGTTCGAACAGATGTGGCGGAGATTCAAACAATCATGGAGGAGATAAAAATAGGCATAGATGAAAAGCATAAAGGCATAGAGGAAGTTAACATTTGGTTGGAGGAAATTCATGAAGAAATAGAGGAAGTTCCAAACAAGATAGTGGAAATTCTTTTGGGGATGGATTATATTTATAATGTTGTGTACAATCTATCTTCATGATATGGATAGTCAGTACGGAATTGGGTATTTTAAGCTATTAGATGTTAGCTCCTTCGAAAAACCCTGCTACAACGGATAGCGGGACTAAGATGAGACGAGAACCTGCCATAGGCTTCAAGAAAAAAAAGTTTACATGATTCTTACTCTTGGGTCGAAGAGGCCGTAGAGGAGGTCGAGGAGGATGTTTATGATGACGAAAATGATGGCGATGAAGAGGACGGCGCCCATGACGACGGGGAAATCGTAGGTGCCGAGTGCGTCGATGGTGACTTTGCCGATGCCGTGCCAACTAAAGATGGTTTCGACAAAGAAGGCGCCTGCAAGGAGTGATGCGAGCCATCCTGAAACGGCTGTGAGGACTGGATTTAGGGCGTTTCGGAGGGCGTGTGTGATGATGACTTTGTAATAACCCAAACCTTTGGCGGTTGCGGTGCGGATATAGTCCATGGAGAGAACGTCGAGCATGGAACTTCTAGTCAATTGGACGATGATGGCCAATGGACGGATACCTAATGCGATGGTAGGGAGAATTAAATTCTTTAAGTCGAGCTCTTCGCCTTGGAATGGATCTATTCTGTAGAGGCTTCCGGACCAATTGAGGCCTGTAAAAGAATGGAGCACTATGGCGAATATCCAAGCGATGAGGATTCCGACAAAAAAGGATGGTGCTGCAGTTCCCAATGCAGATAACACGAGTGCCGAACGGTCGTAGAGGGAGTTCTTTTTAATGGCGGCAATGATGCCAAGGAACATGCCGATGATGGTGGCAAAGAGCATGGATGAAAACGCTAAGATGGCTGTTCCTGGCAGTGCATCCATCAGTATTTCGGATACCTTCTTTTTGCTTTGATAGGAGCGGCGGAGGTAGGGTTGCTTGAGGATGAGGCTTTTGTCGGTGCCGATATTCAATATGGGGATGAATTTGCCATATTTCTTCTCATCGATAAATAAGTTGGAGGCTTCATTTTTTGGATTATTGATGGAGACTGGGGATAAATCGTTTAGGTATAGCACGAATCTTTTTGAGAGGGAGAGATTTCTACCAAGGTCTTTGTTTATGGCATCTATGGAGGCTCCGTCTGCTCTTTGGCCAAGCATCATTCTAGCTGGGTCGGGCATAACATTAAACAAAAGAAAAACAATGATGACTACACCAAACAATACTAGGAAGCCGTGGAAGATGCGTTTTGCTATGAAACTTATCAATTAGTCAGGTGTTAGGAGTTTTACGGGGGTGAAATTACGAATATTAATATGGATTCATGCTTTGAGGTTATGATTGATCATTATACATAGTGAAGGGCTGCATGTTTATAAAACCAAGGGGAAAGAGTTTGAGAGATTTAAAATATTTTTGCAGCTCATTCGTCTGATTAAATAGATGAATAATGCAATGGTCATAAATGATGCGATGAAAGCCGAAAAAGACGCTACCATAAAGGAAATATTACTGAAAGAGCAGAAAAGGCTTTCCAACTTCATACGGAATAAAGTGGCCAATGTGGAGGATGCCGAAGATATTCTTCAGGAAACGTTTTACCAGCTTACAGAGAATTTCAGTTTTCTTGAACCGATAGAAAAGGTTGCTTCCTGGTTGTTCAAGGTGGCATCGAACAAGATAACCGATTTATACCGAAAGAAGAAAACCGAATCCTTGGAGAGCATCGCTTCTGTTACTTCCAATGGAAATGAGGAAGGCGAAGAAACGGATCCTGAAGAGCTGTTCCTGATGCCATATATATTAGAAGAGGACAAATACACCCGCTCCATAATCCTAAATGCAATAGAGGAGGCGCTGAATGAATTGCCGAAGGAACAAAGGGAAGTTTTTGAGATGTATGAGATAGAAGACAAAAGCTTCAAGGAAATTGCTGAAATTACAGGTGCTTCGGTGAACACCCTTATCTCCCGGAAACGCTACGCCACAATTTATTTGCGGGAGCGGCTGAAGGACTTATATGCAGAAATAATAAATTAATTAAATATATAACAAGATGAAAAAATGGATGTTTTTTAAAGGAGTAAAGATTATGCTGTTTGCCACCAGTGCAGCTATTGTGTTCGGTTATCTGGTTGTTTGGCTGTGGAATGCCCTGATACCCGAAATTTTCCATGCCAACCCAATCACTTTCTGGCAAGGAATAGGCCTCTTGGTATTATCCAGGATATTATTTGGTGGTTTTGGCCACAAATGGGGAGGTGCTAACCGCAAACATGGCATGTTCAAGGAGAAATTGGAACAGAAAATGGCTTCCATGTCTCCCGAAGAACTCATGGAATTCCAAGCAAAATGGAAAAACCATTGTGGTTATGGCTGGAACAGGAACAATAAGAGAACGGAAGATATTCCCACCGAAAATTAAGGTTCCTCGGCTGATGGAAAGCTAAGCTAAGGTGAAGATTATAAAGTCCTGATGGGTGGAAAAACCTTTCAGGACTTTGTTTTTTAATGCCACTTCCTATACAATTATTTTTTTGGAGCCTATGGTTTCTTCTCGAAACATAGTGCGTCCCGCTATCCGCTATAGCCGCTGCATCATCATTACCTATACAAAGCAGCGGGCTGCCGCTACTATCGGGGCTAGCTATGATGGTCTGTTGCCTCGAACCATCTTTCATCAAGCAGCTAAATAAACAATACCAACCCAAACCATAGCAAGCGAACATTTGCTGTCAGGTCTTTTTCCTGATAGGTATGGGAATCATTAAACCTGATAGAATGAAAAACCCGTCAGGACTTAAGTTCAAGGTGCATCTTTATTTTAGTGTTGGTCAAAAAATTAAATAACAGATTCCTATTTCAATTGACGATAATATTATAAAATATACTGCTATAACTAATGCATCCAAATCAACATTTGTAAATCCATCTTTTTTAATTATATATCTGCAAGTAATTGCTTTTAATTGTTTTGAAACACTCCAATTAATAATAATAAATGCAACTGCAATGCCAGTTAGAAAAGGTTTTGAAAAGTTGCTTAACAATAAAATTTTCATGTTTTATAATATGTAATTGAAATGAGTATTTGCAATTAGTGTTCTAGGCATCATGATTATTAATTTTTATTAATAAGAGTAATGATCAAAGTTGCTATTAAACCTAAAATTGATGCAATCGAACCAATAATAACCCAAATAGTATTTATTTTTGTCTTCTTATATATTTGCTCATTCAAATCTAACACTTTATAATTTACCACCGTCTGTCTTCCCATTGGTGTTATCATATATTTAACATCTAAATCCCAATGCCTTTGTATTCCTCCTGGTCTTTTAGCAAAATACAATTTTGCATTATTATCAGGACGAATTAATTCATCAGAAGATAGAAAATCTAATGCTTCATGAATTTCATTATCATTTCCCCAGATCACAATGAATGATTTTAAATCATAGTATCCAGTTCCATTATGTTTATCCAGAATATATAATATTTTTTTCTTTAAATCAGAATTCATCGAAAAATTATTCTTCTATTATATAAGTAATATGGATATATCCATTTTCAACACTTGAAGCAACGGATACAATTTTTGCATCCCTATTATTTATCAAATACTTGTTAATCCCAGATGAATCTTGTTCATGATAATTTTCCTGACTACTCATTGAAGTTAAATGGGTAGTAAACGTAATAACTTTTTGCATATTTAATTAATTTAACTCTGCAAATATACAAAACATTTCCATTTGCGCCATACCCTTCCTCCCGAATTGCTACTTTTGCAACTTTATATTTGTTGCCAAAAAAATTAAACCAAAATATATAGGCATGAAACCATCGGATGAAAACTGCAAACTTATTTTTACCGCTCATGGCGGAATAAGTGGCTGGGAGGCTTTTGTGGCTGCGGGTGGGCACTTGGGTACCTACACCAGCGTAATGGAAAATTATGTAGAACAAAGAAGACGTTTCAAATCCATTGCTAGTGGCTGGAACGGACCTCACATGATGGAAATCTATAACTTGACTTTGTGTCAATATGATTTATTGAAGAGCAACTATAAGCAGTTTTGTTTGGATGAAAAGATTTAATACGGTTTTGTAGTGACGAAACCGTATTTTATTTTTTGATGATGTTATTGGCCTTTCTATTATCCTTTTCTTTGCGGCCTCAAATAAACGATGAACGGTTCAATACATATTAGCACCAAAAGGATACCAAAAGAGGAAACTCTGCTTGTGGTGGGTAGTTTTTTCCTTACAATTGCTAATTTTTTAGTACTAAATCGTCAGGATTTAAGACTAAATCGTTCGGATTTAAGACTAAATCGTTCGGATTTAAGGAGTCTGTTCTATAAACTGTGTCAAAAAAAATATAAAATGACTGTCGGGTTGTATAAACCAATGATTTTATAATTTTGGATTCGAACAAATACGATATAATATGAACCTTATAAATTTCATGGAAAAGTTTCCTGATGAGGCAAGTTGTCGACGGCAATTTAAGCTGATTAGAGATCAGGAGGGTGTTATTTGCAAGAAGTGTAAATGCACTGACCATTATTGGTTAAGTACTTTAGAGCAGTACAAATGTAAAAAATGTGGCTTCCGAACTACCTTGCGAAGTGGAACGGTAATGGAGAACAGTAAACTCCCTTTTCGATACTGGTTCATAGCCATGCATCTATTAAGCATTGTCAAGAAACCGTTTTCCACTCTTGAATTGCAAAGGCAAATAGGACATAAGTTTTATGAGCCTATATGGGAAATGGTTCAGAAGCTACGATTGGCAATGGGAGACCGTGATAGTCAGTATAAGCTGGATGAATTTGTTGAATTGGACGAAGGTTTCTTTGAAAGCAACAAAGAGGAGGAAGTCAATGAATTGACAGGAAAAAAAGCTGACAAGAAAAGAGGTAGAGGAAGCCAAAAACAATCCAAAGTAATTGTAATGACATCAACAAAGGAGGCAAAACCAACAAAGAAAAATCAGAAACCAAGCAAGTTGAGATATGTAAAGATGGTAGTTGTTGAAGACTTGAAAGCTAGTACCATTGAAAAAGAGGTGGAGCGTAATATTGAATCGAATTCAACAGTAAAGACAGATGGATTCCGAAGTTATTCAAACATTAAAAGTAAAGTTAAGGAGCATCTTCAACAAATTATTCCGGCAAAGCAAGCGGACAAACTATTACCCTGGGTTCACACTGTTATTGCTAATGCAAAAAGACAACTGTTGGGAATTCATCATTCAGTATCCGATAAATACATACAAAACTATCTCGATGAATTCTGTTATAAGCTTAATAGGAGGTATTTTGGTATAAAAGTATTTGATAGATTAATGGTGGCGGCTGTAAATTTCAATTTTTAAATGGTACATATAACCCGACAGTCATTAAATATTTTGTTTGCTTGAGTTCATGTTGTTTTTTCACTTCTTGCCTTCTTACCTTATCTACCGCTTGATTGAGGTATTTCACCAAGTGAAATTTATCATAGCAAAGTTTCGCTTTTGGTAAGATTTCCTTTGCCGAATTAATATAG
>CAIWCG010000095.1 GCA_903911135.1 uncultured Bacteroidota bacterium | reverse complement strand
TCAAATCAGACATGCTGTAATGCATCATGTCTGCCAACACCAAATCAGGAACCGTTTTATTCTCTGCCCATGCCTTCACCCCCACGTTCATGTGTACGCCCAGCTTCGCAGTATCTTCCCACAAAAGCTCCTTGTTCACCGTGTCACCATGCAGGTCCGCTTCCGTTATGCCGGCATCAGCCATAATCTGGTCAAAAATAGATTTCACCGCCGCCTTGGCTGCCACCACATATGTGTTGCCGCTCCAAATCGCAAAATTCGTAGTAGTATCCAATAATCCCGTTTCTACCACCACCATTCTTAATATGTTCATTTGTTTGTCTGTCATGATATTATATTTTTTTATGAGCCGCAAAGGTGTATTTAATAATTCAATGCCACAAATAATAACACACATATTAAAAATATAGTTATTAACAATTCATTTTTCGTCATCACTACTATCCGTTCATATCAGCCCATGCCACACTATTTATTCCCGAAACCCATGCTATCAACGAGATAATCGTCCCTCCATCCCCCTATCTTCAATCATACCACACCGTTCCACACCATTTTTTATTTTCTCTATAGGTCAATTATTTTCCAATCCTCCCCACTTTTCCAGAACTTACATGCAAAGTCCAGAACATACTGGTCAGAACCAATAACACACAGGTCAGAACCAATAACACACTGGTCAGAACCAATAACACGCAGGTCAGAACCAATAACACGCAGGTCAGAACCAATAACACACTGGTCAGAACCAATAACACGCTGGTCAGAACCAATAACACACTAGTCAGAACCAATAACACACTAGTCAGAACCAATAACACGCTGGTCAGAACCAATAACACGCTGGTCAGAACCAATAACACGCTGGTCAGAACCAATAACACGCTGGTCAGAACCAAGAACACACTGGTCAGAACCAATAACACGCTAGTCAGAACCAATAACACGCTGGTCAGAACCAATAACACACAAGTCAGAACCAATAACACGCTGGTCAGAACCAATAACACGCTGGTCAGAACCAATAACACGCTGGTCAGAACCAATAACAGTCACCACCGAACAATGATTTAAGTAATAAATATTGATTTATGATTAATTCTAATCTGAAACTACCCCCCTATGGCCACCATGCTTCGGTTTACGGTGGGCAAATCGAAACTCTGGCCTCCGGTTTGGGCCTTTTTGTTTTTTACTGATTGGAGGATGAGCTGCTGGATGTCCTGCCCATTTCTGATGGCAGTCAATAGGTCGATTTCGTCTTTGGAGAAGAGGCAGTTTTTCATCTTTCCGTCGGCAGTCAGTCGCAGCCGGTTGCAGTCGCCACAAAATGGCAAAGTGACCGTGTTGATGAATGCGAAAGTGCCCAAGAACCCCGGTATGCGGTACTTCTTGGCAGTGGTATGCTGCTCGTCCACCAGCTTTTCGATGGTCATTTTTTCCTGGATTACGTCGAGCATCTGCTGGTAGGCAAACACCTTTTCGCGCTGCCATCCGTTGCCGGCAAAAGGCATGAATTCGATGAAGCGCACATGCACGGAATGGTCTTTGGTGAAGGTCACGAAATCCAACAATTCATCGGTATTCACGCCGTTCATCATCACTGCATTCAGCTTCACATGGAAGCCCTCCTTGATGAGCAAATGGATGTTTTGCATCACCAGCTCCATCTCGTTTCTTCGGCTTATCTTGATGAATTTCTCCTTGTTGAAGGTATCCAAACTGACATTGACGGAATGGATGCCGGCATTTTTAAAATCATCGATGAACTCATGAACCTTGGTGGCATTGGTTGTAATGGTCAAGTCCACCTTCAGCTTCGAGAGGTTTTGAATTATCTCCCGGGCTTCCTTTCTTATCAAGGGCTCACCACCCGTCAGCCTTATTTTTTTTACTCCCATAGAAACGAATGCCTCGGCAATGGCAGCAATCTCTTCGGGGTTCATCAGTTTGGCTGCGGCAGTGAAATCATTTTTCCCTTCGGGCATGCAGTAGGTGCAGCGCAAATCACAATTGTCCGTCAAGGAAATACGGAGGTAATCGTGCCTACGCCCGAAAGTGTCCATAAGAATATTCTCACTCATCATTGGTGCAAAAGTAGGAAGATTAATTTTATGATTGTGCAGTTTACCAAAAATAAAAACTCCCGCCAAAATAATTTGACGGGAGTCTCATTTCTAATTCAGGAAAGATTAATATTCCCACATGTCGTGTTCCAGATTAATCATGTCCCTATGAATTGCGTCAGCCTCAATCAACTGATCCAAACCTAATCTGTAATCTCTGATTGAACGATTATACACATTCGATTCCTTGGTGATGTAACTGGTGAACATCCTCTTGAAAAAGATATCATCCCAAGTTCTTCGTTCCGCATCATTATGATTATTGAAGACTTCATTTTGAGCAAATACTTGACGAGCGGCAGGGAAATATATCCAAAACAAAGGGGAGAAACCTTCCTTTAAATTTCCAGATTCATCTCGAGACAAACGAACAGGACAAATTCCTATGATTCTTACATCCATCACAGACCTTTGCTTGTCGAAGAACCAATCTTCCTTGATACGATAATTTACGATGTCATCCTTTTTCAACTTTCCTTTCAACTCAACGGTGTCCTTTTCATAAGGAGGATCAGGTATTGCAATTTTTGCAGAATCCAAATGTCCTGCAATGCTTTTCTGAATCTCCTGCAAAGTCAACTGTTTGGTAAACTCATCATCCACCGATGCATCATAAGCAGTCAAGGTACCTTCAAGAACACCATCAAGCAGTATGTCAATCAGACTCTTCCTATCCGTAGTTGGATTTGCCTCCATAGGATATTTGAAAGTCAAATTCATCTTTTCATTAATGTCAATGACTCTCCAAATTCTCTTGGACCACATCACATCTGCCTCTCTAAGTGGAGAATAGCTAACAGCCTTTCTGTTAGGATAATGCTCCCTTACATAAACTCCATCAAGGATGTCAGGGTTCCGCTTTGATGAACCTAGATTTTTTAGAGTGGTGTCAACTTTCGCATTTGCAGCAGAAGTATCTACCTTTACTTGGGCAGCTGCGGCTTGGTTATTAGTGTTATTTTGGGAGAATGAAACACCGAATAAAAACATAACTTGTAAACTAACAAGAACCACTTTTCTCATCGATTTTTTCATTTTATTCCTCCTTATTATTTTGGTTAAACAATTACAACAATTTAAAATTAATTCCAGGAATTGGCCTTACAGTTCCATCTGGAGCTTTTACCTTAATGTTACTGAAATAGACCTTTGCACTTGGAGGCAATTTAGATAACACATCCTTCATTTCTTGTGTGAAATTACCACCTGCTGGATTAGATTTGGTAAAATTATCAGAACCCTTGGTATATTCAAAATCGAAAGAAACAACAGTAAACTTAACATCAAAATCAAAGTTTTCCATTTCAGGAATTACTCCGTACTGAATATTCAATTTACTTCTTTCAATATTACCACCAATCATACCAGCTACTTTCGCAACAGGATTTGGAATTCTCTTAACCCTAAATTTCATTTCACCCATAGGCTTAGTTTCCTTTTCATTCAACTTAGCAGAAACTTTTACAATGGTTTCCCCTGGAGTAGAAACAGTAACTGTAAATTTACCTTTATCCTTAGTAGGTACAATATTACCAGCTGTAATGGTTGGTTTTACATTTTCAGAAGGGATACCAGGTACAGAAATTGAAACAGGATTATCAACACCGATATAAAACACATTCATCTTATCAGGAGAAACGACCAAAGCTGGTTTTGCAGCAATATACTCAGCATGAAATGGGTATTCTTTCCAAAGATTACTTGGAGTTTTTACCCTGATAACACCTCCCCATTTTTGAGCACCTTCGGCATTGGGATGCATTTTATACTTTCCAACTCCCCCTTCTGCCTTAACAGAAGTAGTGTCTGGGGTACCGTTAAAATGGTGTCCAATGGTATCATAATTACCTAACCAAATTTGAGGATTTTGTGTGGTACTATAAGCTGCAACAAATACATCAGCGGTATATTCTTGACCTAATAAAACATAGCTAGTAGGTGCAACAACACGGGCGGCAAGAGTATCAAATTTAAAATCTTGCTTACCAATTGACGATAAAAAGTAATTTATCATTGATGCTTCTGTATTCTTCACATCATTCTGAAACTTTGTAAGCATTACTTCAACAGCTACTAAAGGGTTATGGTAAAAATTCACCATTTCCCATGTTCTTTTACCTTCTACTTCTTTTTTTGGGTCCGCAGTATTTAATGCTTCATCCAAATTCTTTTTAAATTCCTTTTGAAGAGGGTCACCGGATAATATTTGTAAAATATCAGATTTAAATTTATCCAACTTTGCTTTTATATCAGAGGCTTCATGACCTTTTCCGTCATTCTCACCACCACATAAAAGGTGGGTTGGAATATCATAATTATCTTTCGCACCAACGTCAATTAAAGCAGGAATCGAATCCTTTGGATCCAATTTTTCCGTTTCGCGAATCAAATGATCTTTTTCTTTTTCAATATAATTAATCATTTCATCCGCCAATTTTTTAACTGCACGGGCCTTATCATAATATGGCTTTGTTTTGACCGCGTCATTTGCCATTGCCACATTAAATTCGGCGTAAGTACTACTATTTTTTGCAGCTAAATTAGTTTGTGACTCGACCAAACTTTCATTTACCAAAACAAAAGCGTTCAAAACTTCTTTCGAAATATTTAATGCAAGTAGTGCCGTTAACACTAAATACATCATATTTATCATCTTTTGCCTAGGCGTTTGCTTTCCACTACTCATAACCTATTTTTGTTTAATTATTTAATGTTATAACAGAACTTATTTTGATCCGCCGCCACTCATTGCAGACAGCATATTTCCATAAACATTATTGAGTGCAGATAAATTTTTAGCCAGTTTGGAAACTTCATCCTTGTATTTTTGTGTATCCTCTAATGAATCATTTAAATTTTTCATCAATGAATTTATACCTTCATAAAACTTACTTGTTTGTTTTAAATTTTCATTCGAACCTTGCAATTGTAATTCATAAATTGCATTTAAGGCTCCAAGATTTTTTGCTGCACTTGACATTTGTGTATTATACAATTTAACATCTTCAGATGCAGCAGATAAATCATTCATTGCAACTGCAGCTTTTGAATAAGAATTTGTTAATTCACCAACTGATTTAGAAGCATCTTTTACATTTTTAATATAATCATTTGTTGCTACTGAAGCATCCGTTAGATCTGATAATTTTGCAGTATTATCCCCAAGGTTTTTCATTCCTGCACCTAAACTAGCTAACAATTCAGGTCCTATTTTAGCTTCGGCAAGCATTTTATCCAATTCTTGGGCTACACCATCCACTTTTTTAGGTTTCTTATCCTTCTTCTTTTCTTCTTCGTCAAACATTCCAGCAAATTCTGGATAAACCAATGACCACTCATACTCATGAGGTAGGGGTTCAAAAGCTGAAAAGAAAAAGATTACAGCCTCTGTACCTAAACCAACTGTTAACATGATACCAGCCCCTGGTAAGTGTTGAATCTTAAACAATGCACCAACAATTACAACTGATGCTCCCCAGCCATATAGTTTGGCCATAAATTTTTTCCATTTTTTTCCGTGTGTGAAATTTGCCATTTTTAATTTTATTTGATTGTTTATTTTTATTTATTAAATTCTCTAAAAGGTTAAATAACTATTTAAAATTATATATTTTTACTTGAAAAAAAATTA
>CAIWCG010000094.1 GCA_903911135.1 uncultured Bacteroidota bacterium | reverse complement strand
TTGTTCGAGGCAACCTGCCATCAAATCTAGCCCCGATAGTAGCGGCAGCCCGCTGCTTGGTGTCGGAAATGGGGATGCAGCGGCTACAGTGGATAGCGGGACGCACCATGATACGAGAAGAAACCATAGGCTCCAAAAAAGAATTAGGAATTATAAATTAGGTAGGAGGAGGGAAATCGGGGTTTAGAACTTCAGGAGGTCGTCCATTCCAAACACGCCTTTTTTGCCTATCACCCACTCGGCTGCAGTGATGGCGCCTACGGCAAAACCCTTGCGGCTGTTGGCCACGTGTGTCAGCTCGATGTCGTCCACTTCGGAGAAATAATTGACGATGTGGGTGCCTGCCACCTCCTCTTCCCGGTCAGAAATGATGGAAAGTTCTTTGGTAACATCTGAATCTTCGTTCACCCAATACTCCTTTCGGTCGATGTTCTTCACAATCTGATTGGCAAGCGTGATGGCGGTTCCACTTGGCGAATCGACCTTGTGCTTATGGTGGATTTCTTGAATGAAGACATCGTAATCGGGATAATGGTTCATGATTTTGGATAGGAAGTCGTTCATTCGAAAGAAAATGTTCATGCCTATGCTGAAGTTGGAGGCATAAAACATGGTTTGATTTCTATCGGTGCATATTTGCTTCAGTTCGTCAATCCTGGTGTGCCATCCGGTAGTTCCCACCACCACAGGAATGTTTGCATCGAAGCATTTGAGGATGTTTTTCACTACACCACCCGGGTTGGTGAATTCGATGGCCACATCGGCCTTCTTTAGGTCATCCACGGTAATGGTATGTATGTTGTGGGTATTTACCTCCAACACTATTTCGTGATTCTTTTCGATGGCAAGAGTCTTGATTTCCTTGCCCATCTTGCCGTAGCCTATCAGTGCTATTTTCATATTCAATTATTGTTTTTGAGTTTGTTTTATTCTTTAGAGTTGTTTTTTATGAAGGACAAAATTATAAAATGTTTTTGTATTTATTCATAATTTGGTTTATCAAGCATTAAAAATTCAGTTTGAATGATATGGCTGGATAGTTTCGCAAGTCGCTTGCCTGATAGAAGGATGGCCTCCAGTTCAGCGTCAGTTTATCACTTACATCGAAAAAAAACAGGTGAGCATCTACATCGGCATCGACAATATTGAGAATATAAAGAAGGCCGGAAAGGATGTATGACAAATCTCTGTTCCTTCTATAATAGTCACGAATCTGCTGCAATTGGTCAGGCGTATATTTAATATATTCGGAGTATAAAGCATTGAGGGTATCATGTTCTACCCTTACTTTGAAAGCATTGCGAAAGGTCACATAGTCCTTGTTGTTGGTCACGATAAAATAGGTCAGCACGCCAGCACCGGTATAGATAATTGGTATCTTCCAATACTTTTTATTATAAAACTGCCCTAGGCCTGGCAATACGGCAGAATAGATGGTAGCCTTACGTGGAGAATGCTTGATGATTCCTGAATCCACAACAGCCTTGGATGCACTATCTTTCTTATTGCCTTCATTGGTAGTTTGGGCATTAATGGAAGTGCAACAAAACAGGAATATTATTGAAAGGAAGGAAAATTTCAATGGCTAAAAGATTATTTATTCAATAATTCCAATATGCGTTCGAAATCGTCATCGGAAAAGAAAGGAATAACGAAACTACCTTTGCCTTTGCTTCCCATCTTCAACTCAATTTTGGTTTCATATTTGGAAGACAGATGGTCTTGGATTTTCTTGTACTCAAACGAAATCGGCTTAACGGTGGTATTGGCTTTTCCTCCTGATTTTTTGCTTTTCGAGATGGTCTTCGCAATCTCTTCAACCTTACGGACAGAAAGTTCATTGGCAACAATCTCGTTATATATCTTCAATTGAAGCAACACGTCATCCACATTAATGATGGCACGTGCATGACCCATGGAGATTATATTGTCCCTGATGCCTATTTGGATTTCAGGTGGCAATTTTAAAAGGCGAAGGTAATTGACAACGGTAGTTCTGTTCTTGCCAACCCGAGTGCAAAGTTCCTCTTGGGTAATGGTACATTCATCTATTAACCGTTTATAACTGATGGCAATTTCAATGGCGTTAAGATTTTCACGCTGGATATTCTCAACCAAAGCCATTTCCAACATGGCCTGATCGTTGGCGATACGGATGAAAGCGGGAATGAACTTCAATCCTGCCATCACCGAAGCCTTGTATCTTCTTTCGCCTGAAATCAATTGGTATTTGTCATAACCCAATTTTCTAACGGTGATAGGCTGTATGATGCCTTGTTCCTTGATGGATTGCGACAGCTCCATCAGTGCCTGTTCATCGAAGGATGTTCGTGGCTGAAACGGATTTGCTTCAATCTTTTCGATATCGATATTAGCCACTGCACCCGCAATGGCTGATGCTCCCGAAAGTTCTGTTTTCGATGTGATGTCTGTGTCCGGATTTTCAAGCAAGGCGCTCAATCCTTTCCCCAATGCGTTTCTTTTAATGCTCATTATCTAAGTTTATAATTTTATCTTCCTGATTTATTTTTGTCATGTTGTTTTTCTGTAGTACCTCTCTGGCAAGGTTCAAGTAGTTCACGGCACCCTTGGAGGAAACATCATGCATAATGATGGTTTGTCCGAAACTTGGAGCCTCGCCCAATTTGGTACTTCTTTGTATGATGGTATCAAAAACCATGGCCTGAAAATGGGTCTTCACCTCCTCGACCACCTGATTGGAAAGCCTGGTACGGGAATCGTACATAGTAAGAAGGATGCCTTCTATAGCCAAATCAGGATTCAGCCTTTGCTGAACGATCTTAATGGTATTCAACAACTTGCCTAACCCTTCCAAAGCAAAATATTCGCACTGAACCGGAATAATCACTGAATCGGCAGCAGTCAAGGCATTGATGGTAACCAATCCCAAGGAAGGCGAACAGTCGATGATGATGAAATCAAAGTCATCCTTGATTTTCTCCAAGACCAGCTTCATCATGTGTTCCCTATCTGGAAGGTTGATTATTTCTATTTCAGCCCCAACCAAGTCGATATGTGATGGCAACAAGGAAAGGTTTGGCGTTTCAGTATTCAGGATGATATCCTTGGCAGCCACCCCATTGATGATGCATTCGTAAACGCTGGTTTTGATATTTCTTGGGTCGAACCCGACACCCGAAGTGGAATTTGCCTGTGGGTCGGCATCGACCAACAGTGTCTTGAACTCCAATACCGCCAAAGAGGCAGCAAGATTTATTGCAGTAGTTGTTTTCCCAACCCCACCTTTCTGATTTGCTATTGCTATTATTTTTCCCATTCTAATTTACTTCTCTAAAAATCCTTCGATTCGCCTATCTTCATTAAAAACAACTCTTTCCCTGCCAGATTAAACTTCTCCATGGCCTCCTTTTTATCAATCTTTATATAACCGAACGTATCATAATGCATTCCTATTATCTTGTCGCATTTCACAAATTCGGAAGCGATGATGGCATTGTCCACACTCATCGTAAAATTATTGCCGATAGGCAAAAAAGCAAAATCTATCCGTTTATAATCGCCGATAAGTTTCATGTCATAAGTCAGGGCGGTATCGCCGGCATAATAAAAGTTTCCCACATTGCTTTCTATCAGGAACCCAACCGGATTGCCACCATCGCTGCCATCAGGCATGCTGCTCGAATGGATGGCCACCACACATTTCACCTTGCCGAAATCAAAAACCCAAGACCCGCCATAATTCATCGGATGTCCCTTTTCCACCCCCTGTTTCATCAGCCAGTTCACCACTTCATAATTCGAAACCACCGTAGCTCCGGTTCGTTTTGCTATCGCCACCGTATCGCCCACATGGTCGCCATGCCCATGGCTCACCAAAATATAATCCGCCTCTATGGTATTCACATCCACATGGGCAGCCAATTCATTGCCAGTGATAAAAGGATCGAACAAAATCTTTTTCCCATTGATTTCCACCGCAAAACAAGAATGTCCGTAATAAGTAACTTTCATAATTTTCAATTTTTTCAGAGGCGAAAATACACAATGTTTCAGATAAACTCATTCCAAGCCTAAAAATCCAAGCCAAAACTGCCCTTATAAGCCACCTCCCATTCATTCCTAATTCCTAATTTATAATTTACTCTTGGGGGCGCCCCCTTTCAGCAGCCAAGGGAGAGGAGGCTGCTGAAAGCGGTCGGGGTGTTGCGTGGGTTCGCTGCGCTCCGTTTTTGCCGCCATCAACAAATGCCGATAAAGGCGGCAAAGAACCGCCTTCGGCGCCACTACACTCCC
>CAIWCG010000093.1 GCA_903911135.1 uncultured Bacteroidota bacterium | reverse complement strand
TTGCCTTTTCGCCGCAGCCACGTTCCACGATAAAAGCCCCTTCGAAGCCACCTGCCGTGGGAAATAGCCCCGATAGTAGCGGCAGCCCGCTGCTTTGCATCGCCAAAAGGGGATGCAGCGGCTACAGCGGATAGCGGGACGAAGATGATACGAGAAGATGCCATAGGCTCCAAAAAAAAAATGCCCTCCATCGCTGAAGGGCATTTACTATAAAAAAGAATGTGATGTCTTTAGTGCATTCCGGCGGCGTTGCTCGACTCCGTTTGGCTGAACGGCACCGTCTGCGGAATGAAATCTTCGGCGGCACCGGGCTTGCTGTAATCATAAGGCCATCGGTAAACGGTAGGGATTTCGCCAGGCCAGTTGCCATGGAGGTGTTCCACGGGAGCCGTCCACTCCAAAGTGTTCGAATTCCAAGGATTCTGCTCCGCCTTGCGGCCTCTGAACATGCTGTAGAAGAAATTGGCGACAAAAATCACCTGCGCCAAACCAGCCACCATCGCAAATACGCTGATGACGGAATTGATGTTTACCAACTGATCGAATTGGTCGTAAGCCGTGTTGGCATAATACCTACGCGGAACGCCTGCCAATCCCAAGAAGTGCATCGGGAAGAACACGCCATAAACACAGATGAGGGTAATCCAGAAATGCCAGTATCCCAAGGTCTTGTTCATCATCCTTCCAAACATTCTTGGGAACCAATGATACACTCCGGCAAACATTCCGAAGATGGCCGAACTGCCCATTACAATATGGAAGTGAGCCACCACAAAATAGGTGTCGTGGATGTTGATGTCCAAAGCGGAATCTCCAAGGATGATACCGGTGATACCGCCCGAAATGAAGAACGATACCAATCCGATGGCGAACAATAAAGCGGGGCTATAAACCAAGTTGCCCTTGAAGATGGTAGCGATATAATTGAACACCTTTACCGCCGATGGAATGGCCACGAGCAGCGTAGTGAACACGAAAACGGAACCGAGGAAGGGGTTCATTCCGGTAACGAACATGTGGTGTCCCCAAACCACAAACGAAAGGAACGCAATGACCAGCATGGAACCGATCATGGCCTTATATCCGAAGATGGGCTTGCGCGATTGTGTAGCGATAACTTCTGATGTGATGCCCAAAGCAGGCAACAAAACGATATATACCTCCGGGTGCCCAAGGAACCAGAACAAGTGCTGGAACAATATAGGGCTGCCACCGTGATGATCCAATGCTACGCCGTTGATAAAGATGTCGGAAAGATAAAAACTCGTTCCGAAACTTCTGTCGAACACCAGCAACAAGGCTGCTGCAAATAAAACCGGGAAAGAAAGTATTCCTAAGATGGCCGTGATGGTGAAGGCCCATATGGTCAATGGCAAACGAGTCATGCTCATGCCCTTTGTTCTAAGATTTACAACTGTTACCACATAATTGATACCTCCCAATAAAGCCGAACCAATAAACAGTACCATACTCACCAACCATAAGGTCATTCCTATTCCAGAACCGCCAATAGCTTGCGGCAACGCACTCAAAGGAGGGTAAATGGTCCAACCGCCAGAAGCAGCGCCATCAGGCAGCAGAACGGAAATGGTCATGACACAGCAGGACCCGAAGAAGAACCAGTAAGAGAGCATGTTCAGGAATCCTGACGCCATATCTCGAGCTCCTATCTGCAATGGTATCAATAGGTTCGAGAACGTTCCGCTAAGTCCTCCTGTCAATACAAAGAACACCATGATGGTTCCGTGTATCGTTACCAAAGAGAGGTAAAAGGTAGGATCAAGTTTGCCGCCTTTAGCCCAATGACCCCAAATTTTTTCCAAGAAAGGAAATTTGTTGTCAGGCCAACCTAATTGAAGCCTGAAAGTCATCGACATAAGCATTGCCAGCAATGCCATCACAATAGCAGTTACCAAGAACTGCTTTGAAATCATTTTATGATCCTGGCTAAAGACATATTTTGTCCAAAAAGATTGTTCATGATGATCATCATGCCCATGGGCATCGTGACCGTTAATAACATGAGCTTGGTTTTCCATTTCGAGTTTACTTAATTATTTATTTATTGATTATTGAAATTACTATTTAGATGCGACGGCAGATACCTTAATAGGGTTGGTATTGTCCGCTACAGCTGTACCATCAAAAGACTTTTGCTTGTTCATCCATTCGGCATATTGGTTTTCATCGTCCACCACCACCTTCATCTTCATGGTGTAATGAGCCATTCCACAGATCTTGTTGCAGAGCAACACATAGTCGAACTTGTCATTATTCAGGTTTTTTCTCATTTCATCCGTTGTTATAGATGGAACAAAATAGAATTGAGTTGTCATGCCCGGAACTGCATTCATCTGCAATCTGAAGTGAGGCATATAAACACTATGAATTACATCCTGTGCCCTGATGCTTAATAAAGTTGGTTGGTTAATCTTTAGGTGAAGTTCCTTTACCAAAATATCATCCTTTGCATTAGGATCCAAAGAATCAACTCCCAAAGGATTGTTTATATTGATTTTAAGAAAATTAGCTTTCCCAAGGGTATTGTCCTTACCGGCATATCTTGCAGTCCAGTCGAATTGCTTGCCGTATAATTCAATGACTTGAGCATCCTTGTTTGAAACTGCATTGGTAATTCTATTCCAAACAGTCAAACCATAAACAATCATTCCACCAAGAACAATGGTTGGGATGATAGTCCAAACGAATTCCAATTTATGGTTTTCAGGAATGAATTCAGCTCTACGGTTCTTATTGTGTCTATATTTGAATGCAAAAACGAACAATAATATTTGTGTGATAAAAAACACTGTAAAGATCAAAACATAATTGACATTCATTAAATTGTCAATTTGTACACCATGCTTTGATGCAGACACAGGCAAAATGAATCTGCTGTATCTCCATGTTGTAAAAACAATGAATATCATACCTACAAACAAAAAGACAAGGTTTAAAGTTCCTTGAAGGTTATTGTTCTTTTCAGTTATTCTTTCTGAATTTTCACCGCTGAGATAAGCGGTCAATTCTAAAATTCTAACAATTCGGGCAATTGCAATAATTACCAAAATGGTTACTATTAGTCCAAGAAATGTAATCATGACTTATAATTTATTTATTCTTTTAATTTTATATGCGTGAATATAAGATACGCAGGATAGCGTTGGATGTTGGAAATGTAATGTGAATGCGAGATGCTAGATGTGAAATGTGAGGCAAAGATACGAAATATGTTGTGAATGAAAAAATGAAATGTGAAAAACAGGAAGTAGGATATCTAAGTATTTCTATGTTACAAAATTTTGCATGTGATATTTATTTGAGTAAAATCAATAATTAAAATGTTGGATTTGTTGAAATTATATATGATGAGCTAAACTTTCTGGCAACAAAGGATGATTTTTTGCAACTGTTGGCGCCTTTGACAAGGATGTTTGCACGACGAATAAAAACAAACCGGCATAACCTGCCAAGACTCCGAATTCAATAATATTGAATCCGTTCCAATCAAGACCTACCGTTCCAGGCATTACCATTAAATAGACATCTATCCAATGACCCATCAATATTGCGGTTCCTGCAATAACAAGAACTTGTCGTTTTCTTTTTGCATCTCTTGTCATCAAAACAAGGAAAGGGAATATGAAATTGATGAAGAAATTTACCCAGAACAATAACCTGTAATGATCCCAACGAGCTTTGAAATAAGTTACCTCTTCTGGCAAATTGGCGTACCAAATCAACATGAATTGGGAAAACCAAAGATAGGTCCAGAAAATAGAAAACGCGAACATGAATTTACCAACATCATGTAGATGATTTTCATTTACATTTTCCAAATATCCTTTTGATTTCAAATAAAGAATCAGTAAACACATGGTGGCCAATCCACTAACAAACAAGCCGGCAAAAGTATACCAACCAAATAAGGTACTAAACCAATGGGCATCAACTGACATCAAGAAATCCCAAGCAGAAGTTGAAGAAGTAACCCCAAATAAGATAATGAATATTGCACCTATCTTAATGCATTTATGATAGTGATTTACTCCACCATCGATATCTTCCTTTAATGACTCTTGTCTAAACCAATAAGTGAATCCTACCCAAATGCAGAAATATGCGATTAAACGAACCACATAAAAAGGAATGTTCAAAAAGCCATGTTTGCCGGCAATGATTTCATCATATTCAGGATTTTTTTTGTCATATAATTCAGCATGCGTCCAATGGTATAAATCATGATGTCCAAAAAGGAAGATGAGAATCATTCCAAGCATTCCAAACATGATATAGGACCCCATAGCTTCAGGAACTCTTTTAAATCCAACAGCCCATCCTGCTTGAGCAATATAATTTACGGCCACAAAAAATGTTCCGCACAACCCTATTGCAAGAAAATAGAAATTATTAATCAACAACGCTGACCAAGTTCTATGTGGATTCATCAAAAATCCAGCAATAATGGTGATGACTCCTATTGCCATCAAAATAAAGGTCAGGTTTTTATTTTTCTGAGGGAAAGTATAGTTCATATCTTTGAATAATTATTTTTTAGCTTTTGATTTTTTTTGAGAAACAGCAATTTTAGACGTATCTTTGGTAGATTTTGAGGCTGCAGAGTCTCCACTGGAGGTTACCGTTGGTGCACCTAATTTCTGTAAGGTCTGCACATACATTATTATTTTCCATCTTTCATCCTGATTTAATTGGGATGCATGAGAGCCCATCAAGTTTTTACCATAAGTTATGGTCCAAAACATTTTCCCTTCTGGCAAATCCTTCAATTGATTAGAATAAGATGGTGGTGGTGGAAACTTGCCATTTTGTACCATCGTTCCATCCCCTTTACCTTCTGAACCATGGCAATGGATACAATATATTTCAAACAATCGCTTGCCTTCAGTCAAGTTGATTTCTGTTTTAGCCAATGGATTCATCAATTCTTTACCTGCCGCTTCATAACCATCATTTGATTTTGGATAAGCAAATGGCATGGCTTGATTTCTAGCAATAGTACCTTCTACAGGTTTCTGATCAGTCATGCTATCCTTAAAATTTGGATTTGATGAATTAGCTTTATATGAAGCCGTTCGATACATATCCGGCATATACTCATATCCTGGATTTTTTGGATCATCGTTGCAGGATGTTATTAGTGTTACCAAACTAAAACAAAATACAAAATAAAGAAACTTCATTTTAGTTCGCGATTTTATATTCTTGATATTACTTTTCATAATTTCGATTATCTTACTTCTATTGCTCCTGATGATTTCATTGCACTTACAATGGCACTCTCATTATCAGAATCCTTAACGATTACCTGCATGATAAATCTATCATCGGTTGTTCGTGGATCTGGGTTGGATGCGGTAACACCTGGTAAAATCTTGCTTCTTAACAAGAAGGTAATTACCATTCCATGTGCTGCACATAATACAGTCGATTCAAATGTTACTGGGATAAAGGCAGGCAAATTCTTATACAAAGCAAAACTTGGTTTACCACCGATGTCGATATGCCAATCGTGAATCATCATATACCAAAACATCAACAATGCAAGGGTGGTTCCGGTGGCTCCATAAAGAAATGCACACATGGACATTCTGGTTCTTGGAAGGCCGATAACGGGATCAATTCCGTGGATAGGAAACGGACTCCAAACATTGGAAACCTTAACTCCCATTTCCTTTAATTTTTTTGCTCCAACCAATATATCATGGTCGTCTTGAAATACAATTAATATCTTTTTACTCATGATGTCCTAAATTTTTATGTGATTTATCGCTAGTGGCTTTCAATACCGTCTTCAACTCATTCAGTGCAATCACAGGGAATACTCTTGCAAAAATCAAGAATAAGGTGAAGAATAATCCGATGGTGCCGATGAAGATTCCCATTTCTATAAACGTTGGGTGATACATCGTCCAACTGGATGGAAGGAAATCCCTATGCAATGATGTTACGATGATTACAAATCGTTCGAACCACATACCGATGTTTACGAAAATTGAAATGATGAATGTGGCTATTACGCTGGTTCTGATTTTCTTAATCCAGAATAATTGAGGAGTGATTACATTACAGGTCATCATCGACCAATAAGCCCACCAATATGGTCCGAAGGCACGATTGATGAAAGTATATCCTTCATAAGGATTGCCCGAATACCAAGCTATGAAGAACTCGGTGATGTATGCAATACCTACTATGGAACCGGTAAGTATGATGACTTTGTTCATTGATTCGACGTGCTGGATGGTGATGTACTCTTCCAATCCCAATACTTTTCTGGCTACCAGCATCAAGGTCAATACCATGGCGAAACCGGAGAAAATAGCTCCTGCCACGAAGTATGGAGGGAAGATGGTGGTATGCCAACCTGGAAGGATGGAAGTGGCGAAGTCCATGGATACGATGGTGTGAACGGATAAAACCAATGGCGTGGAAACACCGGCCAATACCAACGAAACTTCTTCGTATCGGCTCCAGTCTCTTGCGGTGCCTTTCCATCCGAAGGACAAGGTGCCGTAGATGAATTTGCTTACCGGCTTAACGGCTCTGTCTCTGATGGTGGCCAAATCGGGAATCAAGCCCAAATACCAGAACACCAAGGATACGGAGAAATAGGTTGATATTGCGAATACGTCCCAAAGCAGCGGGGAGTTGAAGTTTACCCACAACGAACCGAATTGGTTTGGCAATGGAAACATCCAATAATCCAACCAAGGACGACCGGTGTGAAATACAGGAAACAACCCTGCGCAAACAACGGCGAAAATCGTCATGGCCTCGGCCGATCGGTTGATGGACATTCTCCATCGCTGACGGAACAACAACAAGATGGCGGAAATCAAGGTTCCGGCATGGCCGATACCGATCCACCAAACGAAATTGGTAATGTCCCAAGCCCATCCTACGGTTTTGTTCAGTCCCCAAGAACCGATTCCGTTGCCTATGGTGTAGGCCAAACAGGATATTCCCCAACACATGCAAATAAAGGCTGTGATGAAGGAAGCCCACCACCATTTATTGGCCTTGCCTTCTACTGGTCTGCAAACATCTTCCGTAATCTGGTGATAGGTCTTTTCGCCTAATACCAACGGATCACGAACTGCACTGATAACTATTTCACTCATATTTTATAATTCAAAATTTTATAATTCCAATTAAACTTTCACATTTGCATCATCGCTTTCCTTGCCCACTTCATCATCACCTCTCAAATAAAAAGCGGAATATTTTGTACCGTCAACTTGTGCTTCATTATCAATATAAGGAGAACTCGTGTCGGAAGCCAAAAAAGTCTTGACACCGCCAGGTCGTTGACGCCAAATCTTAACCCCAGAAAAAAAATTGTGCAGATTAAAATCAATCTCCCAACCATGTGGAACTTGCACCAATGTGAGCACCGGTTTAGAATTAGCTACATCAATGAATTCTCCCTCGCCGATTATATTATAACGATGGCCTACGCCTTCGGTATAGGCATTGCTTTTTTTGATTCTTGCGGCATATTTCCGTTCCACCTTCTCGAAAGCAATATCAGAAGCCTTACGGTTGCTAACTGCGGTGGCCAACTGACTTCTTAATGAATCTTCAGCCTTCATGTCATCGTCAAAGTGATGCCATTTGGATGTCATGTCAATAACGTCGTCAGCGGACAGGTCGAAAGAAGTTCCGTCAATAGCTGCCTGGTCAATGAACGTTTTGCCGTTCAGCCGACGATTTTCCATAACGTGATCTATAAAATCTTTCTTTTTTGCCATCTTCCTTATTTTATATTTAATGAATTGATAATTAATGCTTCTGTGGCATATAAAAATTCCCCCAGCTCCCACGTCCACTTGGATTCGGTTCTAATCCCCTTGGATTTTATCCCCATCCACTTGGATGCAGCCAATATCCAATTGGATTTAGCCGTCGTCCGATTGGATGCAGTAAATATCGACTTGGATGCGGTGGCAATCCACTTGGATGCGGTCGTCATCCGATTGGATGCAACTGATATCCACAAGGATTGAGTCCTCATCCAAGGATTCATCTCAAGCTTCGATATGTTTATTGGGGTGGTCATTAATTGTTAATTATCTTCAGAATACATTCTTTATCTCTGATGATTAAGCTTTCGCTTCTTCCTCGTTTCTGATTTTGGTCAAGTACACCATGTTTGGCTTCACATCGAGTTCTTCCAGCAAATGATAAGCTCGGTCGTTGGTGTCGAGTGCATTTTTGCTCAACTCGCTGCTCTTGTTGTTCCAATCGCCAAAAGTGATGGCATTGGTAGGGCAAGATTGAGCGCAAGCAGTCTTCACTTCGCCATCCTTGATGGTTCGTTTGTCCTTCTTGGCCACCAGCTTCACCTCCTGAATTCGCTGTACGCACATGGAGCATTTTTCCATTACACCACGTGATCGGACCACTACATCTGGGTTCAATACCATCTTGCCCAAATCATCATTCATGTTGTAATCGAACTTAGGATTGTCGGCATATTTGAACCAGTTGAAACGACGAACTTTATAAGGGCAGTTGTTGGCACAATATCTTGTTCCTACACAACGGTTGTAAGTCATCTGGTTCAAGCCTTCAGAACTGTGGCTGGTAGCGATTACCGGGCAAACCGTTTCGCATGGAGCATGGTTGCAATGCTGGCACATGATAGGTTGAAAAACCACCTTTGGCTGCTCGCTGGCTATCTCCATCTTGGTGAAATCCTTCTTCTCTTCGCTGCCTTCCTTCACATCGGCATCGCTCGAATAATATCTGTCGATACGCATCCAGTGCATTTCGCGGCTCTTGATGACTTCCAATTTCCCTACCACCGGAACATTGTTTTCGGCGGTACAGGCGATGACGCAAGATCCGCAACCGATACAGGAATTCAAATCAATTGACATTCCCCATTGGTGGTTTGGTCTTGGGTGTCCAGGGTTTTCTTTCGATGCCCACAAATCCACATCTTCGGGTTTTTCTCCCTTCAATGGCTGATCCATGGTTTTAATCATCTCTTGCTTGTTGCCAGCTCTTCCGTCTTTTCTGAATTCGGCAAGAGTAGCTTCTTTCACCACTGGGCGGCCCATCATGGTATGATGCGTTTGTGTGGCAGCCAAGCCATGAGTCTTTCCGGTGCCTTTTACAGTAACCGAACCTACAAAATATTGAATGCTTCCATTTACAACTTGTGTGAATGGATAGGCATTTACACCGATAACCTTAGTCTTGGTGCTGCTGGTTTTTCCGGCATTTGTTCTTCCGTATCCCATCGCCAACGAACCTGTACCTGCTGCTTGTCCTGGCTGAACCAAAACAACCACCTCAACAGAATAATCGCCAGCAGAAACAGATGCCATATCACCTTGTTTAAGGTTCATGGATTTTGCTGTTCCGGGTGAAAGTGCCAAATAGTTATCCCAACATATTTTTGAGATAGGATCAGGGAACTCCTGCAACCAAGGATTGTTTGCCTGGTTACCGTTTCCGATACCTACTTTTTCATAAATTACCAATTCAAAATCCTTTCCACCAGCCGATTTTGCAACTGAAGCAATAGAATCATCAATATTAAGTGATTTTGGAGCGGCCTTTTCCTTTGATTTATCCTTTGGAGCTTCTTTGGCTTTTGGTTTATCTTTTGTATTTTCAGTTGATACCTCTGCAACCATTTCAGTCACACCATCCTGCAAACTCTTGTTCCAGAAGTCTTCGAACATCAAGTGTTTTTCCTTGGTCTTGCCTTCATGAAAATAATTCTTTTTCCAGAAATCCTGGATATAAGCATGGTAGGTCCAATTGGAACCTGCCCAAGTCATCAAACTTTCTTGTGCACACCTGGTATTGAACAACGGATTGATTGTAGGCTGCGTCAAACTGAAATGACCTTTCTTTGGTTCTGCATCATTCCAAGATTCCAAGAAGTGATGATCAGGAGCTACAATGAAACCATCTATAACTGCAGTTTCATCTTCCCTGTCCGCAAAAGTCACCTTCAAGCCAACCTTAGCACAACCATTCTTAAATGCTTCAGCTTGTTTCTTTCCTAATGTATAATATGGATTTACTCCATACAATATAAGTCCATCCACTTTGCCGTTGTTCATGTCTTCGATCAACTCCATCACTTCTCCATCATTTCCTTGCTGAAGGTGGCTTGGAGTTGCAATATCTATTGTAGAACCATAACTACCTAAAATAGTATTGATTTCATTCACCAATATCTGAACATCCTTATCATTTGAACCACAAACAACCAAGGCGTTTCCTTTATTTTCAGATAATTCCTTTGCCGCCTTTTCAATCGCTTTTTCAACATCCTTAGCTAAATTTCCACCACCAGAATTACCTGATAGCTTATTATATAAAGCCAAAACAGTCAATCCCAATTCAGATGGTTTTACTGCAATTCTTTCATCTGCATTACTTCCTGTCAACGAAAGTGCTGTTTCGAATTGGATATGTTTCGACATTTCTGCCGTTTTGTTGCTTCCCTTTATTTTACGGTTGGCAACATATTGTTTCGAATATTCAATTGGGGATAACCAGTTCGCCAAAAAGTCTGCTCCAAAACTCACTATCGCCTTTGCATTATCAAAACGATAGGAAGGAATCATGGCCATTCCAAAACTTGCTTCATTGGCCATTCTCATTCCAGAAAACGAAACGGCATCATAAGTTATATGTTTGGTTCCTGGATATCTCTTGATAAAATCACCAATGACACCATGTGTAGATGGACTTATGATTGTAGATGACAATATTCTGACATTCGCTGTTTTTCCTGTTCCTGCATCTTTTCCTTTCGCCCCTTTTCCTTTTTTATCTTCAACAACTGGAGCAGAACCATATAGTGCAGTCAATTTTTCCATAACCGCCTTATCAACGGCATTCCAAGAGGCTGCACTTTTATTTATCAATGGACTTTTAATCCTTGAAGAATCGTATAAACTCAATACTGAAGCCTGGATACGTGCACTCGTTCCTCCTTTTGTTATTGCAGACAATTCATTGCCTTCAATCTTTATTGGACGACCTTCACGAGTCTTGACAACTATGCTGCAATAATCTCGTCCATCAAAAAATGAAGAAGCATAATAATTGGCGACTCCAGGAACGATTTCCTCTGGCTTGACCAAATAAGGAATGGTCTTTTTTACGGGCGCTTCACAAGAGGCAAGGGCTGCTACCCCTACTCCAAAACCTAATATCTTTAAAAAATCCCTTCTTCCTGTAACAGAATTATTCTCGGCTTTACTATTGAATATTTCATCTAATGGAAGCTCTTCTGCGAACTCCTGATTTTTACTTTTAACAAATTCAGGGTCATTTTGTAGCTCCTCTAGGCCCTTCCAATATTGTTTTTCCATGCTTTATATATTTGCTGTTATTTTTCTAATGATTAAATATTAATAGTGACAACGTGCACACTCAGTGCCACCTATATCCGCCACTTTCAGGGTATCGGAATGATAGAACGACTTGATGTTGTCATAATAATGATTGCCTTCAATCTGCACTTTCGTTCGGCGGTGACAATCAATGCACCATCCCATGGTCAGTCTCGAAAATTGTTTTGCAACGGTCATTTCCTGAACCGGACCATGGCAAGTCTGGCATTGAACCTTACCGACCACCACGTGCTGTGAGTGGTTGAAATATGCCAAATCAGGCAAATTGTGAACCCTATTCCAAACCAATGGCTTCGGATTGCTTCCATAGGTCTGCGTATTCGGATCATAATCCAAGGCCTTATATATCTTGGCAATTTCTACAGTACCGGTAGTGGCGCCTTCCTTGATTGCCTTGTGACAATTCATGCAAACATTGGCAGTAGGTATTCCCGCTGTCTTGCTTTTTTCTACTCCAGAATGGCAATAAACGCAATTGATGGCATTGTCGCCAGCATGAATTTTATGTGAGAACGCTATTGGCTGATCAGGCTGATAGCCTTGCGAAACCCCAAGGCCCCATAACACATACCAGCCCTTTACGGTGCCGAACAGGAAAAAGAATATCAATATAACGGCAACGATTTTCTTATGAGTCTGCATCCAAAACCACAAATTACCCAATACGGAACGTTCTGGAGGTTCTGGAAGTCCCTGTTTTTGTCGAGATAATTTATTGAGATGACCCAGTGCAGTTCCTAAAAAGTAAATCAACACTACTAATAATACAGCAGCGCAAAGCAAATAAAGGGCGGTATTATTTTCCTTAGGCATTTCATCATTGTTGCCTGCCACAGGTGCTTTCGCCACCTTCGGAGCCTTCGCACCTTCGGCAGTGATGTATTCATAAACTGCCTTTACCTCTTCAGGTTTCAAGTTTTGAGGAGGCATCGGCACATTATTGTTATCCTTGAAAATCTGAACCGCATAAGCATCTCCACTGGCTATTACGGCAGCAGAGTTTTGTACCCATTTCGTCACCCAATCCAATGGGCGTCTTTTGGCTATGTCCTTTAAATCGGGACCAACGATTTTTCCTTTTCCTATGGAGTGGCAAGCAACGCAGTTTCCGTTGAACAATGCTGCTCCATCTTGGGCAAAGGATTGGCTTCCGATGAAAGAAAATAAAAGTAAAACAGGTAAAAATTTAAGTCGGGAAAGGATGGTATTTCTCATATTAATTTATGGAGTTTATCGCGGTGGATATTATTCGTTTAGGTGAATGTAAAATGGTGAAAATTTTTCTGTCGAGGGCGCAAAAATAAAAATTACTTTGAACAAAAAAACTTTTTGCCAGAAAAAAACTGATTTTTATCATTTTAAATAATGTTTTCAACATTAACAGCGGTTTATTTAAATTCAAAAATACATCAATAAACATATAATTACTAAGGCTTTTCAGGATATCGCCAAGAATAAGGTATAATAATTAAAAACTTTTCAACAATTCACATTCTGTCAAGCTTAAAACCACGATACTTTATCCTCTCAAAACTGATTGCTCATTCAAAATCTCAAGCTAAATTTCCAAATATTACGAATTGTAGCCATGCACTGAGTTCAGTTTTCGCTTTTTGATATTAGGTAAATGGCAAAATGAGTTCAGTTAGCCAATAATGGAGTTAGGGAATCGATGCAATGAACTCATTGTATGGTTTTGGGATCATTGGAAAGTGATAAAATGAACTCATTGCATCGATTCCGGATTATCGAAAACGACAAAATGAGTTCAGTTTGCCAATCCAAAACTATACATGGAGATGAAATGAACTCAGTTTTTAAGCTAAGATAATTTTTTTGGTGCCCAAATTTCTGAAAATTATTTTTTCAAATATTCCAGACTATTGAAAATAAAAAATATTCTAGGCAATATAAAAAAATATAAGGAGTTATCAATGAAAAATAAAAGAAAATGCCACATATAATCGAACCAGGAAGTGATCTTGCCATTCAAAGGGCGGCAACCAAAATGAAGACTAAAAACGATAGCGTTCCAGTTATTGACAGATTTTTTTCACTTGAGGAAACCACCCGTCTAAATAATTTTGCACCTTTGTTTAGAAATTCTCTGCAAAATGAGAGCACCGCACTAGCCCATCAAACATTAGGAACCAGTGTCATGAAAAAAGCATGGACTAAAGGCAGAATGTTCATTCAGCATTTTGTTGAAGTTTTCAATAAAGGCGTAGATAGGGGGAAATATGCTGAAGATGATCGAGGATATTATCATTTGCCTGCAAGCAGTGGGGCAACTTATGTGATGAATAAACTGGATGATGTTACTACTTATGGCGAATATTTGAGAGCAGGAGATATTGACAGAATGGCCGTAGTGGGAGCTGCAGCAATGTCAAATCCTACGATAGCAGAGGTAAATGCGACCACTGTCGATTTCAATACAAAATATGATTTACAATCAAACCTTAAGGATGCTCATAATGCTACTTCGATTATTGTTCAGAAGTTGCGACCAGAAGGGTTGGCTGTTACAAAAAAAGGGTTTGCAGAAATCAGGGCTCATTATAGTGAAGAATCAGCTTCAGCAATACGTCAGCATTTGCGCGATTATGGAGCTGTTTTTGCGAGTGATGTTGACCTGACATTTAAATTTGTAATAACTAATTCCATTGGGGGTGCATTTGTTGATGCTCACATATTATTGGAAGAAACCGGCTTGGAAAGAGATGCTGTAAACGGGGCAGTAACATTCGTAAGCAAAATTGCCGATGAGGTGAATTTCATGATCACTCATCCAGATTTTCAACCCAAAGAAGTAACTGTAGCCCTACCAAATGGCACCTTGATATTTGACGTCAACGTCATCTTGGTTCCATTGATATAAGTTGTAAAAATGGGATAAGAAAAAAGCGTCTTGAACAGTTCAAGACGCTTTTTTTATTGATGAAGTTTAATGGTTTTATTTTGAATATCGTTCCAGAATGGTCTTCTGCCAATCTTCCAATTTTCTGGTTTTATAAACTTTCTGGATCAAGGATTTCATCTCCTTGGTTTTATAAAAATAATCCAAAACGCTGACCGACGGATTGGCCAATCTTGAATTGGTAAACATGCAGGCATCAAACAAATTGTTGATCATGCTTTCATTGAGATAATTCAGTCTTTGCAAGGCATTCATGGCATTAACCCTCGTTCTGAACTCGAACGCGTTGCTGGTCATGTCCACCAATTGTTTGTATGATTCTCCCACATTCTTGATATTATAGAAGCAATTTATTTCCAACCATTTTATCAGCACACTGTTGCCCATACCATTGATATTCTTGGTAGTTTCCAAATATATGGGAACATAATTCGGGTATTTGTTGCACAATAAATCCATGGCAGTTTCCACAATCGAATAAGAAGAATCCTTTAACAAGGCAGCAGCATTTTCCTGCAAGCTTTGTGGCATGTCGGCCATGTTGTTCAGTGCCGCCAATCGAACATTGTTGTCTTTGTCCTTCAAGGCCTCCCTGAATAAAAACGTAGTTATCTCCGTGCTCATATCGCCAGCAAGCTGGGACAAGATTTCACTCTTTATGGTATAGAATTTCTCCTTCTTGAAAACCTCTATCAAGGTCTCCCGTTTTTCATTCAGGGTAAATGTTTTCAATCCTAATACCGCATCATATCGATCAATCATATTGGGTGCTTTCAAGGCCTGCGATTTCAATTCTTCCAAAGATTTGGTAAAGTTCAAGGTCTTTAAAATCATGCCACCCGGATCGAACAAAACAAAATCTATTTTCTTGTGGTTGGCATTCAAAATCCGAACCGTAGTGGTTTGCTTTTCAATCATCTCACGCTTGGAATCGCTTGAGCCATCCTTATACATCACCATGAAATTGATAGGCATCTTGAACAAACCGGTCTGCTCGTCCAAACTCTGTGTCTGCATCACCTTGACATCGGTAAATTCATTGCCATCTTTGGCAGTAATATCTTCATAACTCACGTCATAAACCGGTTCGCCACCCTTATATAACCATTCATCGAAAAACCAGTCATAATTCAAGCCCATTGCATCCATGAAAGCTCGATACAAATCATTGGTTTCAACATTGGAATAAGGATGATGATTCAAGTAATAACTGATTCCATATTTGAATTGCTCGTCTCCTGCCACATATCGCAACATATCCAATACAGCTGACCCTTTTTGATAACTCCTGGCTCCACCACCACTAGTATGAACCACCGGGTTCCTATCCGTCTTCGATGCACCCAAAGCTGCATTGTGCTCTCCCCTCCTATTCCATTCATATTGCTCTTGCCCATAATAGGATTTTATGAACAGTTTTGAATAATAAGTCGCAAAACTCTCCTGCAACCAGTTGTGCTTATTACTTATGGCGGTTACATAATCACCAAACCACTGATGGGTCATTTCATGAGCGTTTACACCCATATAACTCCTATCCAAAAACGCCCTTTCATCGACAAACAAAAAATCTCCATATACCGTGGCAGTAGTGTTTTCCATTGCGCCGAACATAAAATCCTGCACAGGAATTTGAGAGTAGCTCTCCCAAGGATATTTAAGCCCTGTTTCCTCTTCCAAGAAGTCCATCATCTTTCCTGTTGCCCTATAAGTAGGCTCCACCCTATCCGCCTGATCAGGATAATAATAATTGTTCAATTTCACTCCATTGGCAGATTGACCTTTCTTGATTTCATATTTGCCAATGCCCAACATGACCAAATAACTGGAATGCGGGTGAGTCATTGCATGATGCCAGGTCTTGGTTCCATTGCTATTCGACACTTCTGATATCAATGTTCCATTGGAAAGCACGCTATAATCCTTCTGCATGGTAACGATAGTTTCTGTAATGAGTTTGTCATCCATGTCATCATAACTTGGAATCCAATAACGATTGTCAACGCCCTGACCTTGAGTCCAAATTTGTTTGCGGCTTCTGTTTGTAGTGTCGTTCCAACCAATAAAATAGATACCCCTTCGAGGCGTACAATTATACTTGATGCTGATGCTATCCTTTATCTTCCAATGCAATGGCGATGAAGGAAATATGGTCAATCCTGCATCGTTGGTTGTAAATTTTACAGCGGTTCCATTCAGTTTCACTTCTTCAATCTTGATTTTAGGTGCGTCAAAGAAGATAGTATCCACATTCTGGCGGATAGGTTGAAAGTAATAGGTTACGGTCCCCTTTACCATTCCTTTTTCCGGCTCGAAAGCGACATCCAATTTCATTCTTTCCAAATCCAATTGATGTTCTCTGGCCACACCATTCGGGTCAGCCAGATAGCTATTCATCTTTTGGGCAATGGAACTTACCGTTGAAATCAACAAGCAAAGCACCAGCAACATTTCTTTTAGTTTTTGCATGACATTCATTTATTTAAGGATGCGAATCTAAGGATTTCTTTTCATTTAAAATCCGTTTACTAATTTTGGCACTTCATTTGAAACAAACTATCGGAGTATAAACTATAAATTATTAGACATGAAGAAATTAATCCTATCCTTATCATTAATGGCAAGCATCGCCTTGTTTGCCCAACAAACAAAATCAGAATTAAATCTAAGCAGGTTCGACGCAAGTCAGTTCACCATGATCTTCGATGCAACCATTTATGGCCAGCCAAGTACCGATTTTCGTGTACTTGACATCGTTCCAGGAATGCATAGCATGCAGGTATTCCGAATCGAGAAGTATAGGAAATATGATGGCAAGTGGGATGAAAAATTTGTCATCATCTTTTCCGGAATGATAGACATACCAGAAAATGCACGCATTACCGCCCTGATAGATCAATACAATAAATACAATGTCGTTTCAACAGAGAGATTGCATGAGGAACACCACAGACGCGAACACCATGATGAACTCCCTCCTGCACCACCTTGCATGTCGGATGAGCAGTTCAAGGATTTAAAGCGATCGGTGGCTTCAAAATCTTTTGAGGATACGAAGGTTGCTGTTGCGAAACAGGCAATCCAAGCCAATGGAACTTCCACACATCAGGTTGTTGAGTTGATGGAAATGCTGAACTTCGAATCAAGCAAATTGGAACTTGCAAAATATGCCTACAGTTATTCCATAGACAAGAACAATTACTACCTGGTCAATGATGGCTTTACCTTCAGCAGCAGCATCGACGATTTGAATGAATACATCGAATCGCAACGTCGATAATCAAGAATTATATCTTATCGCATAAGAACCCTATATAAAACGAGAACGCCTGCAAAATGTTTGCAGGCGTTCTCGTTTCAAGGTATTTTATCAGTCCTATTTCTTTATTCGGGTGGCAAGGATTTCATTATCCTCCTTGGTCGCCCAATGATATCCCAAATGGAATGGAAGCGGTTTCACGCTGCTGTCTGTTTTGTATGCCATTTCCAAATCCTTTTCTTTTATCCAAGGAAAATTCTTCACTGGTTTTCCATATTTTCCATACAATTGTATTTTCCATTCAGACTTGTTGAAGAATCGGAATGCAATGCCAGTATCATCCTGCAACAAGACATCAGAAATTGCCATTGTCAAATCTCGTATCATCGAGAAATCATCGGCATGCATCAGATAGGATGCAGCCTTTACATAACTGTTCACTTTGCCCAACGATTTTGCGAAAGTTGAATATTCCGGCGTTGATTTCATGCCACCCAATCCATTATAATCGTTATCGCCGATGTTAGCTCGGAAATAATAGAAAGAGTGTATGTCGCTTTTGTCAATGGTCAGGAAATCGATGCGTACACCTTCTATCGTTCCCTTCGAAGTATCCTTCAAAACGCTCGCTTTATAGTCCACCACCTGGCCTTGTTTGTTGATCATCACCTTCTTGGTTCCGATGATCTGATTGTTGTTTCTTGCCATGAAAATATAAACCGTTGGCAACACCCCTTTAACATGCAACATGTCGCCACCCATGTGTGAGGTGATGAAATAACTCTTCTCGAAAACATCTTTCAAGGCATTATGAACATGAGTGAAATACTTCTTCACGTCGGCATCCTTCATCGACTTGAAATCTGGCAACTCGCCAATCGGCTCCACAGCCGTGAAATAATAATTCTTGGCATTCGGAAACAGTATGGAGGCATTCAGGTAATCTGGTCCGGAAAAAGGATACCATAAATCGTGTCCATTCGTGTTAGCTTCCTTCAATTCCTCTGCAGCCCATTTCCTTTCCGGCGTCAATTGTACCGAATCGAGCTTATTCCATGCCGCATCCATAAATTTTTTGTGGTCGGCAAACGCTTGTGTTCCTATCAAACCCTTCAGCATGCTTGCGGTGTCGCCATCCATTCCGGCCATGAATCGAGCTACGTCGTTCAAGCTTTTGTCGACAGCCTTGATGACCGCCTGAACGGAATCGGTGTGTGCTTTCTTGAGGCTGTCTTCCAATGAAATCTTCGGAGTGTCAGCAGCTTTCTTGGTGTTCTTGGAATTGCATTGGGTAAATGTCAGTGTCAGCAACACTGCGATGGCAAGGAGGGAATGTTTAAATAAATTTTTCATTTCGTTCGGATAATTTTTATGATTTATGCCTGCAAAACTATAAAATATATTGCAAGATGGCGGCAGGTGGGCCGCATTTATTCCAAGTATCTTAATTTGCAGTGGCTGAATGCTGCCGTTTCATTCATGATGGCTCGCATAGGCGATGTAATTATTAATGAAACAGCTGAAAATATCAATAAATCGGCTTGCCGCCAAAGGGATTTGACGGAGCCACTCCTTCGCCTGCCGTATTATGGCCGGTAACCCGATACCAGGTAGGAACATTCAACTTTTTTGGTTTTACAATGACTTCAGCCTCCTTGCATTGAGCCGGATTGGCGGCAACCCAATTCGCCTCCATAGTTTGGTCTCCCTGACATTCTTCCAAGGTATAAAAATCGGCATCGGTGCCCAATGATTTCCAAGAAACTACCACAAAACCATCATGAATCCACTGTTTGACATTCCCACCTATTATTTTTTTACAAGGTTTTTTATCAGTGGCAATTTTCGAAACGGGATACCCCAAGGAAGCCCATTTCTCCACATCGTCAGGATATTTTTCCATTACCTTTTTGGCTGCTTTATTATAGGCAGCTATCCCTTTTTTCTTCTGGCTATTTTTTTCGCCTACCGCTTTTTTCGCCGCCAATTTTGCAGCAGTGTTTTCGGTTCTTTTGGTACCATACGTACCGTTTTCAGTTTCTATGTCAGCACCATCGGCTGCCACTTCAGCATCAGCATCGCCTGCAGTTGTTGGTCCCACAAGGCCTAATAATTTTGCTACACGCTCATCGGTGTCGTTTCTGTCAAGAAAAAGGATTGTTCTATTCATGTTGTCATTTTTTAATTGTTTATAAACTGGTCTATTATAATAAATAATCGCATTTAAAGCTGTTCTTGAATAATGATGTTGTTCAATAATGATGGAATATACCAATATAAAAGCACATCTGTAAGAAACGTAACGAGGTCGGGATGGAACATCCAAAGGTGTGTTTGGAGCTTACAGAGGTGTGTAAGGACTATCCAGAGGTGTGTTTGGAGCTTACAGAGGTGGTTAAGAACCTTAACGAGGTCGTTTTTATCTAACCAGAGGTGTGTAAAGCCCATCACCACATCTGTGCGTTTCTTCCTGATGTGGTGGACAACCTTAACAAGGTCGTTATCAGTCATCAAAAAGAGCATTCATAACTGCGGAACAACATTTTCAAGCATATAAAGAACGTTTTTTGAGCGCCTCAAATGAATATGGGGCGGCTCAAACAGATAATTTTCTTCGGAAGGCTTAAAAGGGAATCTGCGAATTCGAGTTCGCGTCTTCTCCATAGAATTACTTGCTCTGCAAAGTAAGCAAAACTTGGAGACATTGAATCAATTTCTTTGATAAATGGATAATTTATTAGTTTTACCGCATCGATGAAATAAATTAACGGACAATGATGAAAACAACCATTATTAAAATAGCAGCTATTGCATTTGTCTTGATGATGACCTTGAATTTGGAAGCCCAAACTTCACAAGAAAAGGCGAAAGCGTTGGGTTTAAAGGCAGTAAAACTAGAGGATGAAGGCAAATTCGACGATGCTCTGAAGCTCTTGGAGGAAGCCAAGAAGTTGGATCCCAATAATATAGACTACCCTTACGAAATGGGATATTCCTACTACTCTCAAGGAAAATACAAGAAGACCATAAAGCTGTTTAAGGAGGTGATAAAGATGAACCATGTTTCTGATTTATGCTTTCAGCTATTGGGCAATGCTTACGACAAAACAGGTGATACCACAAAAGCGTTCGAAAGCTACGATGCAGGCCTGAAACTGTTTCCGAAATCAGGAAAACTGTACCTCGAGAAAGGAAACGTTTACTGGAGCAAGGAACTTTATGACAAATCGTTGCCTTACTACGAGAAAGGGATAGAAGTGGCGCCCGATTTTCCATCGAACTATTATCGAGCGACACGGATTTATTGCGTATCGTCAGAGAAAGTTTGGGGCATGATTTATGGTGAAATTTTCTTGAACCTGGAACCGAACAGCGACCGCACAAAAGAGATAAGTCAGTTGCTTTACAATACCTACAAGCGAGCAATCACGTTCAAATCGGACAGTTCCATATCGGTCAGTTTCAGTCAATTCGGAACCATGACATTGGATGATTTGAAAGAGGCCAAACTCCCTTTCGGAACCGGTGCCTACGAGCCCATCATGCTGATGAGCATCATCAACGAAAAGAGCATCGACCTCAACACGTTGGATCGTATCCGACAACGGTTTGCAGACCTCTATTTCAAGAACGATTTTTCAAGAAAATATCCAAATGTTCTGTTCGATTATCATCAAAAAATCTTGAAAGCAAACCAAATGGAGGCCTACAACCACTGGGTTTTGATGAGAGGCGACGAAGATGCATTTCAAAAATGGACAGAAGAGAACGCCGAAAAATGGGACAGTTTCGCCAAGTGGTTTCCAGAGAATATCCTGGACTTGGATGAGGCGCATCGGTTCTATCGCGCACAATATTGATGAGTGTATCTTAAACCCAAATGCCACATGCGATTCTTGGTTTCCATAAAATTGTTCCTCGCATTATTGGTTCTTTCCACTCCTTCCATTTCACAGTCATTATCCATCAGCAAAGGAATGATTTTGAAATATGATTGCTATGACCAAGGCAAGAAATACCGGATGCAGGTGATGGTAACGGAAACCATGCCAGACGTGGCTTTGGACATCATCCTATTCGACAGATTCTCTTCCAAATATCATGTCGTCATTAAAAAAGATGCCTTGAAATCGTCATCGAAAGTGATTGATTCATTCACACAAAACAGCAACCTTACTAAAGACCAAACCTGTTTTTGGCTAAGCGAATCGTCCTATAACTCCTTTCGAAACATGAATGAAACAACATTGAAAATGGATTCGCTGAATGTCAAATATTACGTCAATGATCTGGTCAATCATTACCTCGACATCAACGGAAATTCACAAAACATCAAGTCCTTGTTTGTAGCTCCTTCCGCCGAACCGAACAATTATCTGTTGATAGCCGACCTGCCGAACTTTCCGTTGATAGTTAAAAAGGAAGGCGCCGTAAAATGGAATTTAATGGAGCTGGATACGGTTATAAAAACAACTGAAAACTCAACGATGGCAATCGTTGACCTGACTAACTTACCTGGCAAGACGATTTATGATTCAAGTATCTTTTTTCTTATCAACAATCAGCTTTCGCCGATGGAAATACTTCCGTCAATCACCGAATATGTTTTCAAAACACCTGATGGCGAAACCAAAGAAATCCATTATGAATTGAATTACATCAATGAAAAGAAAGGCTGTTCCATGCAATTCATCAACGACACCTTGAACAGGATAATCTTATATAATAAATCTGCAAATGAAGGTTATAAAAAATACAGTCAATACAAGGATAAGCTACCCTTTGGATTGAATTTTGCAATGAACAGAAAAGAGGTGGAGAAAATCATTGGAAAGCCCGATGTACAAGACAATAAAGCTAGGAGGATATCATACAAGAAGAAAAATATTTACATGAATTATAGCAACGAAGACGAAAGCAAGGCCACAATAGACGTAATTGAAATTCATTGGCGAACACAATAATTCAGTTAGTTTTGCATTTCTTGATTAGAAACAATAAAATGAAGAAAAATAGATTTTACAGCAGATATAAGAAAACATTATTGCTTCTTTTATTCACCTTGCCAGTGCTTACCGTACATGCGGATTCTCTTGAGGTGAAAAAAGGAATGACCTTATGGTATAAAATCATTCATGGCACGGATTCCATCAAGCTTGAGGTAAGGATATTGGAAGTTTCATCGCAGGTAAGTTTTGACTTTATAGTAAGAGGAAACCATGGCTTTTATGGAAGGGTAATGATGAGCCCTGAAGCCTTGCAAACAGGCCTAAAACAGTTTAATTTTTCCATGAAAGGAGATGTTTCGTTGAAGGATGCCACTAGTCTTTGGATAAGTCAACTTGTATACAACACATTAAAGAATGTTGGCGAAATGAAAATGGCCATTCAGAAGGAAGAGAAGAATTACAAGCGGACAATGTACACCAATTACCTGGTGAAAAAGGATGGCAAAATGATTACGATTCCTTGTATGCTCGTTGAATCAGATGGCAACCTGAAAGAACAGTTCTTCATTGCTGACAATAAGGATTTCCCCATTATCTTAAGCATGAATCTAGGCTTTCCATTTGAACTGATTCAAATAGATTCACCTAAAGAAACACCAGAAATCAATAAATAAGCCTATTTAAAGCTATCTTTCGACTGTGTTACCGTTACAAATTTCACATTCAAAGGATACTTGGAAACAATTTCATCTTCTGCAAGAATCTCTTTCGACAATACTTCTTTCAAAGTATTCGAATAACTCATCGGAGATGGAGTATTGCTCTTCAAACTTTCAGCCAATGCATCCGCTTCTGATTCATCAGTAACGATAGTGAAATACATATCCTTGGTTTGCCAGTATTTCTTGATCGCTTTGTTTACATCATCCAAGGTAAGCTTGGAAAGCAAACCATCCATTTCAGAGATGTAATCGTTACGACCATAAAACTTAGAATCGAGAAGAAAACCCAATTGTTTTTCTGGAGTCTGGGTGTATAATTTTATATAACTTCTCAAAAATGTCCTAGTCAATTCAAAGTCAGACTGCGTCATTCCGTGTTCAATCAATTTATCCATTTCACGGATTGCCATTCGTAAGGCAAAATGTGCATGACCAATTTTGATATCCTTCAATTCAGGATATTGTCCTTTCAGACCTTTAGCTGTTTGAACCGGTCTCAACCAAAAAGAAGCATAATTGAAACTACGAGGAAAACCTGGACGAGGAAGCATGTTTGAACCACCGTTGTCATACCATTCAATATAGGTATAATCGCCATAATTCATTGAACGAGCCTCCCTGATTTTCTGATACAACAGACTATATG
The DNA here is from genome assembly GCA_903911135.1 of uncultured Bacteroidota bacterium. Taxonomy (GTDB): domain Bacteria; phylum Bacteroidota; class Bacteroidia; order AKYH767-A; family JABDAW01; genus JABDAW01. The sequence goes on along the minus strand of CAIWCG010000093.1, from coordinate 3,159 downwards.
ATTTTCGATGCTCACCTAAATAACTGTTGGCAACCATCATAGCTGCGAAGTCATCATTTTTACGAGTTATCGGAATAGAAAATCCACCGTAAATGGCAGAACCCAAAGCATTTTCCTTTGAAATAATCTGAACATTTATGCCATTTGGAGCCAGTGGCTTGTAAAAATTACGTGGTTTTAATGTTGCATCCGCATTTAGCTTTCCAATATCGGAAACCAAGCTAGAAAGAAACTCGGGAGAATAATTTCCTGCGATACCAATAGTAAGATTTCTGCCGAGGAAATTATCATGAAAACACTTTTTAACCATATCAAGGGTACTGGCCTTTACACTGGCCGATTTTCCCTGCACCAAATGCTCATATCCCGTGCCATGAAAGAGAAATGCCTCCGTAGCTTTCTTGCTATATTCTTCATCGGAGGATGAACGGATTACTTGGTCAACAAAGTTTTGCTGATTGGCTTTAACTCTATCGAAATCATCCTTAGAAAAGGAGGGGTTCAGGAACAGCCCCTTCATTATTGGATAAAAATCATTCAAGAAAACCGATGGCACTTCAAATGTAAAGATGGTCACTTCCTTATCTACCGTAACAAAATATCCGGCTGCCCAAGGATATATCTTGCTCTTGATTTGTGCATTAGTCAAATCTTTGGTTCCTCCTTCGGCAATGCATTGTGCTGTGGTATAAACCAAACCTTGACGGCCTGCAGTATCAGTGGAACTGCCTACTTTAAACATGAATTTGACGATAACCTTATTGGAGGTTGGTTGTTTTAACTCAACCACTTCCTGACCATATATATTAGCAAAAATGCCTGCAGACATCAGCACTGCAAAGGCTATGATTGTTCTTTTAATGACTTTCATTTCTTTAAATTTTTAATGATTAATATTTATAAAACCTTATTTTACACCCACCTCTGCTCCATCAGCAATAGTACCTATGGTTAAGGAACCGTTGATGAAATATTTCTTCGCCATTCGCATGATGTCTTCGGCAGTTACCTTATCATACAAGGCATAATAGCGATTCAAGCTTTCTGGGTCGCCAGTGATCCAAATAAAACTCGACAATCCTTCGGCAATGGCATCAGGGCTATCGATATGCATGGCGAATCCATATTTCAAATGCGACTTTTCATCAGCCAATACCTTTGCATCCACAGGTGTTGTCTTGGCCTTTTCTAAAGCTGCTGTTACGACATCCTTTACATACTGCAAATCTTTCGCATCCTTCAACGAAACGCTGATGTTAAACAGATAGGCATCACGGCTGTTCTCTTGTCCGGCATTGATGCCATACACCTTTTGTTCCTTCACCACCAACTGGTTATACAAGTCCGATTTATCAGAGAAAAGAATCGAACTCAACACATCCAATGTGGCCATATCCATCTTCTTGTCGTCGAAGGCAGCACCTTTATAATTCAAACTCAAAAATGGTGGAAAGTTAGGCACCTGCACATGAGTATATTTAGTGGTAGTCTGTTCAGGTTCGGTAGGGATATTCGCCTGCACCGCACCCTTTTGCCAGTTGCCGAAATATTTGGCCGACAAAGCCTCTATATCTTCATGCTTCACATCGCCTACCACCACTATGGTTGCATTTTCAGGACGATAGAAACGTTTGAAAAAAGACAAGGAATAATCATATTGATTGGGCATGTCCACCACATCCTTGAAAAAGCCCATGGTAGTATGCTTGTAGGTATGTTTCTCGAAAGCCATGTCGCAAACCTTCTCATCCAATTGCTCATAAGGCGAAGCGGAGTTCTTGGTATATTCACCCTTCACCGCACCGGCTTCTGCCTTAAAATCCTCCATCGAATATTTCAGGTTCATGAAACGGTCAGCCTCCAGTTCGAACATCTTCTCCATTTTGGTGGCATCACCCGTCATGTGATAAACCGTGCGGTCTATGCTGGTATTGGCGTTTGCCGAAGCGCCGATGGTCTTCAGCACTTCATCATATTTGTCCTTAGGATATTTGGTCGTTCCCCTAAACATCATGTGTTCGAAAAAATGGGCAAAACCTGACTTTCCTGCCTCCACTTCATCGCGTGAGCCTACACGCATCACGATATAAAAGGCCGCAATGCCCGGACTCCCAAACGGAACCGTCACTACATTCAGGCCATTGGCCAATTGTTTTTGATGGATAGGATAAGGAAGAATCTTGTCTTCGCCACCCACCATTTTCAGGATGATGCTGCAAAACAGCAGGGTCATTAGTACTTTTTTCATGCTAAATATATTTTTTTTGAGGTGGCAAAGATAAAAATTATAAGCTATATTAAACCAACCACTGCTTGATACCCCTCCCAAATTTATAATCTATAATTCAACAGTTATAATTTCTAAAGGGAGCCTATGTATGCTTCTCGACCCATCTTCGTCGCGCAGTGCGATGTAGCCGCTTCATCATTAAAAATTGATGATTGTGTAAGTTTTGAACGACCTGAAATCTAGTTTTTACCAATTTATCCATGTGTTTGAAGGGTTGGAAATGGGCAGTTATAATTGTGATTAATAGGTGTGGTTTTTAGGGTTTTTGGAGGGAGAAAATGCGGCAAGAAAAAAGTGAAAAAATTGATGGTTATTTAACATAATAATTTAGACATGCCTTGATAATGAGCAAGTTCCACCATAGAGGAGGACAGAATTGAGGATTGTTATGGGGATTTTGGGGAAGAGTTGGAGGGTTTTTTTATAGCGTTGGAGGGTTTTGTGAATGGGGTGCTGGGTTTGATGGATTTCGGGTGGAAACAGTATTTTTAGGGGTATGGGGTTGGGGGTGGGTAGTAGCAAATATGGCAATAATAGCAGATATGAGGGGTTTAATCGGGTAAAATTGCTGAAATAGGGTACAAAAATCTCATAGAGATGGATGGTTTTTAGAATTTGTGGAGGGGTGTTTTGGTGGTGTTGGAAGGTTGGAAATTTCAGGTGAAGGATGTCGATGATTTCACGGGGGATGGGGCGGAATAAATGGCCTCTCCCCTGCCCTATTCGAAGATCTGGATAATTTATGCGAAGGGCGCAGAGGGGCTGTGGAAAATAATTATGAGTTATGAATTATAAATTATGAATTTGGGATGCCATTGATGAGCTGGATATTGGTAGAAATAGGATGCCATGATGAAATTGGATATGCT
>CAIWCG010000092.1 GCA_903911135.1 uncultured Bacteroidota bacterium | reverse complement strand
TAACTCTATCAAGGAGCCTATATCCTCTTCTCGTCCCAGCTACGTCCCGCTATCCGCTGTAGCCGCTGCATCACCATTGCCGACACAAAGCAGCGGGCTGCCGCTACTATCGGGGCTATGCTTTGATGGCAGGTTGCTCGAATAAGCTTTTACTCCACCACCATCTTGCCCATGCCGAGGACGGTTTTGCTGTCATCTATCAGCTTATAGAAATACATGCCGCTGGGCAGGTTGTTTCTATGGATGATGACTTCTTTATCCTTGCCTACAAAGATATTTTGCACCACTTGCCCTAGAAGATTATAAACTGATAAGGACTTCTGATTTTCATTCTTGATGCCTTGAATGGTGAGGGTGGCTTGGGTGGTGAAGGGATTAGGGGAGAGGAGAAGGGTTTGTTGTGGTTTTATTTCTGGAATTCCATCATTGGAACCACTTGGAAATCTTAATTTGGCAAGGAAGAAAGCTTCATGGTATGGAATGTCACCCGAAAGCGGTAAAGAATCTGGACCAATTACAAAAGGGTTCACAAACTCAAAATCTCCACTAATATATACATTTCCAAAATGATCTATGGATACAGGTGCAATGTCATCTCCGCCATCTTGAAATGTCATTGCAAAAGTTGCATGTCCAGTTGAATTATATTTAGCAAAAAACATAGGGATAGTTCCACCTGTACTTACTTGTAATATTGTATCAAAATTCATTGGATATGATCCTGCCTCTCCAGTCAAATAAACATTATCATAGTTATCGGAAGCTACGCAAAACCCATAGTCTGAATCAGTTCCTCCTATATCTCTTGCATAAATTACGTTGCCTGAAGAATCATATTTGGTTAGAAAAACATTATTAACACCATAATTGGTAATTGCATTTGAGCCAAATGAAATTGAAGAACCTGTATACCAACCAGTAGTATAAATTTTGCCCAAATTATTTGATGCAATGCTATATCCAGAACTTGACCAATTTCCAGTGCCATTTGGTTTTCTTGCCCATAATGCCGAACCTGAAGAGCTATATTTTACAATAAAAGAAAATGAAGTTACAGAATCAACCAATGTTATAGCATCGAAAGTAATAGAGGTAGGTTGACTTAAACTATAAATATTGGAAGTAATTCCGGCTATATATGCATTACCTGCCATATCGGTACAAAGAGAACTACAAGCTGTACTTACAGCGGAATTTAGTGAATGAATAGCAGTTTTAGCAAATATTACATTCCCTGATGTATCATATTTTACAATAAATATATCCCCGTTAGTGGACATATTGAGTGTATCTGAACCAAAAATAAGGTATGGAGATGTTGAAATTCCGGATATAAAAACATTACCAAATGTATCTGTCGCAATACTAGTGCCTTCGGTGAAATGACCTTCTCCTTGCGCACCCCTAACCCATTGTACAACTCCTGATGAATTATATTTGACAGTAAAAAGATTATAATAAGATGATGAATTATTAAATAATGTATCTGAACCAAAAATAATTGACTGCCCTCCAAAATATCCAGTAGTATATATATTACCTAAAGCATCAGTAGTTATTCCTTGACCATAACCTTCTCCTATCGCACCTCTTGTATAAATTACATTTCCAGAAGAATCATACTTTACCAAATAAAACATATCATGAGTAAGATCCCCGATTAATGTATCCATGCCGAATATTAATAAGGAGTCGAGAAATAATCCTGTAACATATATATTCCCCGTTAAATCTGTTGCAATACCCAAATTATCTGTATAAATACCAATATTTGTTGCCGTTCTTGCCCATTGCCAAGTTGGAGGTTGTGCTTTTGCGCTCAAGCCAATGAAGACGAACATCAAAATCATCAAAAGTCTTCGAGTTATCATGTCTATATCTTTTTAATTAAGGGGTAAAATTAAGAAAAATTCTTAAACAAACAAAAAAAAATCCTCGGCGGGATGGCAGAGGATTTCCTAATTCCTAATTCAATCTACCCCCTCCTACCACCTAAATATTTTTGCGTTAAGAAATAAAACAGCAGGCACTAAACCATGAAAGCAGCCAAGTCCGCCCATCAAATGCCCACTTTCCATAGCATCCTTCGGCGGACCTAGTGCTGCTTAGCAGAAAAGCTGTTTTATTTTAGCAAAAAGATTTGAGTGCGATTCTTTTGTTTCTTTTCTCTAAAGAAAAGAAATTAAGGAAACCTTTGCGCCCCTTTGCGAAACCCTCTGCGCCCTTTGCGTGAAAAACCACCAAGTCTGATTTTGCAATCCGCTAGTCTGACTTTGTAACTAATACCCCAAAAAATGACCCAAAATCCACTCCCTCCTGGATGCAC
>CAIWCG010000091.1 GCA_903911135.1 uncultured Bacteroidota bacterium | reverse complement strand
GATTTAGGGGATGGTAGTAAACAGTTGTATGGAGGCATACCCGATTTAGGGGATGGTAGTAAACAGTTGTATGGAGGCATACCCGATTTAGGGGATGGTAGTAAACAGTTGTTTGAAGGCATTCCATTAATAGAGGATGGTAGTAAACAAGATACTTGGCTCTATTCATATTTTGAGGAAGAGCTCATAAAGGCGTTGAATCAATACATTAAAAACGGAAATGGGTGGAGTTCGGTTTTTGACTTCTATGTAGATTTTATGGATGCGTTGGCACAAAAGAATGCTGCCAACAGCAAAAGGAACGAAATGGTGATCAGCCTGAAGCTGGAAGATACTCATACTTTGCCAGTGGAAATTAAGATTGATGACGTTTCGATAGGAAAACTTTCGTTGACTATACGCGGGTATTTGCAGAAAAATGCTTCTTGGGATATGGCGAAAAAAATTGCCTGTGAGTTTTTACTTCTGCATAATACAGGGAAAGCAACCATAACCGAATTACGCGAAGTTACTGGCTTTTCAGAAGGAGGTTTGGCCAAGCAACTGCCTAAAATGCAACGCAAAGGATGGATACAAAAAGTGCCTCCCAAAAACTATGCACTTACCGAGACTTCAAGGCATATTTTGCTTGAAACATTCGGGATATTAAAAACTATGGGATAATTTTTAACTTTGCCCCCATTAAATTAAGATGTATATACTCAAAATTAAAGGCACTGCAAAGATTCCTGACTATGTTCAGATTCGGGATGATAAGTTTACGCTGTTGGCATATTTTCGTGTTGACAGGCCTGAAAAGGCTTTGGTGAAATGTGGGTTGGGCGATAAGGAAGAGGTGATAAAATCAATCATTGCCGAACTTCCGTTTGGCAAAGTGCAGAAGCTAGAGTTAAATTAATATAAATATACATCATGCTGAATATCATCCATCTCGAAAACGTAAACATATATCAGTCTGGCAACGTGATTTTGTCGAATGTAAACATTGATGTTGACAAGGGTGAATTCGTTTATCTGATAGGCAAAACAGGCACCGGAAAAAGCAGTTTGCTGAAGACTTTATACGCCGAATTGAAGATTCAGGAAGGCAAAGGGGCGATAGCGGGATACGATTTGAATAATCTTAAGAGGAAGGAAATTCCTTTTCTGAGGAGGAAGTTGGGAATTGTGTTTCAGGATTTTCAATTGCTGACCGACAGGAATGTTTATCAAAACCTTCAGTTTGTGTTGAAAGCCACAGGTTGGAAAGATAAAAAGGAAATCGATGCAAGGATTATGGAGGTGTTCGGAATGGTAGGGATGCAAGGCAAGATTTCGAAGATGCCGCATGAACTTTCTGGTGGCGAACAGCAAAAGGTGGCCATAGCCAGGTCTTTGTTGAATCATCCAGAAATAATTCTTGCCGATGAACCGACTGGGAACCTCGATCCAGAGATTTCGGATGACATCATGAAACTTTTATTTGACATCAGCAAGACGGGATGTGCCGTATTGATGGCTACGCATAACTATCAGCTGATAGAAAAATACCCTAGCAGGATCCTTAAATGTGAAAACAATAGGATAACAGATTCGAAGCAACCGATAGTGATTGAAGTTAGGATGGAAGCTATTTTGGAGACTCCTAATGTTGATGTTCTTCAGCCAAAAGGTTCGGAAGAAGATCCTGTATCATTCGATTGAGTTTTTTTGCATTAAGCTTGTTTGAAAACTTGCTTTCAAGGATTTCGATTCTCTGGTTTATGTCATCAGAATCAAGTTCTTTGTAAAATATTTCCTTTAGTTTAAGTTTCATGTCGGACGGTTCGTCGGCAATTATGCAAAGTTTTGCCAAGCCTGTTTTGTCAACCATGGGGGTATTGACAATGCAATGCCTACCGTGGAACAATGCAGCCAATAGTTTCAGTTTTATTCCAGTTGATTGAAAGGTGGGCAGTATATTGACCTGTGCATTGCTCAGCAGTTCATAAATTTCTTCAGTAGTAATTCCTGCCATTATCTTGATGTTCGAATGTCTCTCGACAGCATCCATCAGTTCAGTTGAAGGTTTTGAACCAGCGATGATCAACGGAATATCCAAATCATTGAAAACGGAATTAACCAGATATAATGCAGCCTCATTGTTCTCGCCCACAGCAAGATTTCCATGATAAAAGGCAAACTTCCCTAATCCATTATTAATTTCCACCTTATCGTTTGGATGAAATGCCGGTATGCAAACTGCATGCTGATATTTTGCATCAAAATATTCCATATCGTTTTCAGAAATGGTCGCTATTAAGGAGGCTTGGCTTAAAATCGTTTCATATTTCTGCAACTTATTCGCTTCATTATAGAAATAATATCTCTTGAAAATATTCCGCTCCACTTTCGCCAAACTTAAATAATAATGATGCTCCACATTATGGGTTCTCACTATTTTAATGCGGTTTCTTAACGCAGGATGGTCAAGATAATAAGTCGAATGCAAGCCTTCCATCAAGATGGGGTATTCATCTTTCAATAAATTTTCCAACAAATCCTCCGATGTTCGCGACAAGGTGATATAAGGTATCCCGTTAAACAGCAAGGACTTGTTCGTTTTGCGATGATAATAATGAACCGATTCACAATATTTATTCAATTCCTCCTGTTGGTTTCGGCCATATTCAAAACAATGAAGATGAATTTTTATTCCCAATTCATGCAATGCCTTTATTTTGTAAAACACATCTATCACCCCCCCATAATTCGCAGGGTATGGGATATCGAAAGAGACAATATGCAAATGCTTTCTTGGCAAGAATGTTTTTGGTTTGGTGCCTAATAACGAAAAACGTTTTTAATAATTGTAGGTAATGAAAAAATCATCCGATGCCTTGATTTGGCCTCCCAAAGAAGGGTTTGATTATTCATAACTCATTTAAGGAGCCTATATCCTCCTCTCGTCCCATCTACGTCCCGCTATCCGCTGTAGCCGCTGCATCCCCATTTCCGATACCAAGCAGCGGGCTGCCGCTACTATCGGGGCTACGCTTTGACGGCAGGTTGCTTCGAAAAAGATTTGTATATTTCACCTGGATGCGGCAATACATCATCCGACCTCTAAGCATGTTTATACACCATAAAAACAGATTCCATTGACTTGAACACTAAATTACACTTCATCCTTACTAAATTACGCTTCATCCCTACTAAATTACGCTTCATCCTTACTAAATTACGCTTCATCCTTACTAAATTACGCTTCGTCCATACTAAATTACACTTCGTCCTTACTAAATTACGCTTCATCCTTACTAAATTACACTTCATCCTTACTAAATTACGCTTCGTCCTTACTAAATTACGCTTCGTCCTTACTAAATTACGCTTCGTCCTTACTAAATTACGCTTCGTCTTGTCTAAAGATAACGACCTTTAGTCTAAACATCTCTCCGCCGAGTTATTTAACCCCGCCAAAAAAGACATTTAATTGAATCAACGAAACTACTTTCTTTATCTATTATTGAGATTTAAAAGAATTTTAAGCATCAATAATAAAAGCGTAAATCTTCTTCAACTCCTCCTGTTCGTTTTGCCAATTCAACTGTTTGGAGGCTTCTATCGAGTTCTTTTTATAGGTTTTCAATTGTTCCTTATTGGCAAGCATTTCGTTTATTTTATCTGCAATATGCTTCGGTTCATGATTCTCTATCAATTCGCCAACCTGATAATTATCAATTATTTTCTTCACTTCCACCACTTTAGAACCCAACACGGCAATGCCGGCATGGATGTAATCGAACAGCTTATTTGGCAGGCTAAACCGATAGTTGATGCTCGTGTCCTTATCCAAAGTCAAACCGATTTCTGCCTGCATGGTATATTGTTTCAAATCGTTGAAAGGAAGTTTTGGGATGAAAATTATGCGGTCTTTAAGTTCCGGTTTATTGGATGTTTCCTTAAGTTTTTCAATCACATCTCCACTGCCTATTACCATCAAAACTGCATCTTTCACCCATTTCATTGCCATCACGGCCTCTTCTGCACCACGGTCTATATTTATACCGGCCCCCTGAAAGATTATCAATGGGATTTCTTCTGGCAACCCCAATTCTTTTCGAGTCTTTAGAGAATTGGTTTCCTTATAAACAGGCACATTCCGAACAACCTTTATGTCCACCTTATATTCTTCTTTATAAAGATTAGCAATGGAATCATTTACAGTATAAATATGCCTAAGTTTTGGGAATATTCTCTTTTCAATTCCATGCCAAATTGCCTTAACCTTTGGTCTATTCAACAATTCAGGGACGCCACAATAATATTCATGACTGTCGTAAACGATGGGAATGCCCTTTATTTTAGAAACAAGATAGTTGGCCAACAAGGTATCCAAATCATTTGCAACCAATAAATCAGCTTTGTGGAACATTAGGAAAAAGAATAACCGAATATTATAAAAGGCATAAAACAAGGAGCCTTTTTCTTTCCATAATTTCAATCTTTTTGTTTGATAATTCCTTTTAACCAATGGCATACTGTTTTTTTGGATTCTACCTACCAATGTAACTGCAATGCCTTGGTCAGTTAAGAATTCACATACTTTATGTACCCGTTGATCGGTCGATAAATCATTGGTAACGGATACAATTGCCTTTTTCAAAACGATTATTTAGGTTACTTTGCTCTCTTTGTCGAAGGCTCCGATTTCATCTCTGGATTATCATATTTCACCGGATGATCGTAATCCACTTTCATTATGTTTCCCATGTTCCATAAGATGACTTCATGGCGGTAGTTAACTGTTGCATTGGGTTTCAATGGGCTCCAATTCAAAGGATTTGGAACAATGGAAGAAATCCAAGCGGCCTCATTTCTAGTTAGATTCTTGGCAGGTTTCTTGAAATATGTCTGTGATGCCATTTCGGCACCATATATGCCATCTCCCATCTCTATTACATTTAGATAAACTTCCATAATCCGTCGTTTATCCCAAAATATCTCTATCAGTTCAGTGAAATAAACTTCAATGGCTTTGCGTAGGTATGTTCGTCCATTCCACAAGAACACATTCTTTGCCGTTTGCTGAGAAATGGTGCTTGCTCCTATGGTTTTCTTATGTTCTTCATTGAATTTTACCGCTTTTTTGATCGCTTCAAAATCAAAACCGTTATGGGTAAGGAAATTATTATCCTCACCAGCCACCAAGGCCAATGGTAGTTCAGGTGAAATGTTCTTTAACGAAACCCAACTTTTGTGAACATTATATTCACCTTTCTCAAAACATCTCGTAAACATCAAAGGGGTGATGGGTACCGGCACAAAACGATAAATAATTACCAATGCAATGGAAAGTACAAATAATCCAAACAGAAGTCTGAACAGCCATTGAATGAGTTTCCGAAAAAAATCCTTTACCTTTTCCATCTGCTATAACAATAATGCAAATCTAAAAAGGACTTGGAAATAAAAACCGATTTTTGAGTGATAATTGAGGAATGAATCAGGCAACCCCAATCAATTTCTTGTAGTCCTCAGCCGACAAGAGGTGTGCTGCATCTGCAGGATTTGATAGAGTAATTTTAATCATCCAACCATCTCCGTAAGCGTCATCATTTACCGATTGTGGTTTCTGATCCAATATCTTGTTTACCTCCATTACTTGGCCTGAAATAGGCATAAATAAGTCAGAGACGGTTTTTACTGCTTCAACTGTCCCAAAAACGGCATCCTTTTCCAGGATATCGCCCTTGGTGCTGATATCTACATAAACGATATCGCCTAATTCGCTCTGGGCAAAATCGGTGATGCCGATGGTAGCCGTTTCGCCTTCAATCTTGATCCATTCGTGATCTTTTGTGTACTTTAAATTGTCTGGAAAGTTCATATTATTTTTATTTGAGGCAAAACTAAAAAAAATAATTGAAACAGTATAGCGGCTCTATCATAATAAACTTAACTAGTAAATTCCTTTTGACTTAAATACCTTTATTCTTCAATATTATTAGGGATGAAATGAATACACGCGATTAGTAAGCTAAAGTTTCGCTTATAATGGTAAATTTACATAAATCATTGAACTCTATAGCCCTTACACATCATCTTTTTTATTTATTTATGTAATTGAAAGATTCCTTTCTTCCAGATCTTTATCTAATTTTACGCCCTTATAAACACCACATGTCCGGCTATAGATTTTCCAAATTCAACAAAAAAGAGGAAGGTAAAACCCCTTTCGAAACCTTATTTGATTTATTCAAGGAACTATTGAATTATACTGCTGGGGAGCCCAATGAAGCGTTATCATGGTTAAATGAACTAGATGTTCAATATAAAATAACCAATAACGATTATGGCATGGGGAGTTTCATAGAAGATCTTAAGAAACTCGGATACATCAAGGAGAATGATGTAGACGGTACCTTTAATATTACTGCAAAAACCGAACAAACGATTAGAAAGGATTCATTGGAACAGATTTTCGGCAAACTTAAGAAATCGAAAATGGGTAATCATAAAACCTATTACACAGGTAAAGGTGATGAGCAAAGCAGTGATACCCGTGCCTATCAGTTTGGTGATACGCTCGATCAGATTTCATTTACTGATTCCTTAAGAAATGCTCAAATAAATCATGGTATAGGCGATTTTAGGCTTACTGAAGATGACCTTGAAATAATTGAAAGCGAATATAAGACACAAACTTCGACTGTATTGATGATAGACATTTCACATTCCATGATTCTGTACGGTGAGGACAGGATAACTCCAGCAAAGAAAGTTGCAATGGCCTTATCCGAATTGATTACCACCCGTTACCCTAAGGATACTTTAGATATCATTGTATTTGGCAACGATGCATGGCAGATAGAAATCAAGGATTTGCCATATCTTCAAGTGGGGCCATATCATACGAATACAGTTGCAGGATTAGAGTTGGCAATGGATATTCTTCGTAGAAAAAAGAACCCTAACAAGCAGATTTTCATGATTACTGATGGCAAACCCTCATGCTTGAAGGAAGGAGCAGAATATTACATGAACAGCTATGGTTTGGATAGGAAAATTGTCAACAAGACTCTCAATATGGCTGCTGCCTGCAAGCGTTTGAAGATACCTATTACGACCTTTATGATTGCCAAAGACCCTTATCTTCAGGAGTTTGTGCAAGAGTTTACTGAAGTCAATCAAGGGAGGGCGTTCTATACCAGTTTAAAGGGTTTGGGGAATTATATCTTTGAAGATTACATACGAAACAGAAAAAAGAATTTACACTAAAACATCATGAACAATAAAAATCATTTGCTTAAAATAAAGACATTAGGAGAACTAATGGCTTCGGGCTATAAATCAAAGTCAATTAAGGATGAATTACGAGACAACCTAATTCAAAAATTACAAAAGAAGGAACAATTGTTTGAAGGGATTTTGGGTTATGAGGACACCGTTATTCCTGATATTGAACGTGCTATTTTGTCTCGGCATAACATCAACCTTCTTGGTCTTCGTGGGCAAGCTAAAACACGTATTGCGAGATTGTTGGTGCAACTTTTGGATGAATATGTTCCGTTTATCGAGGGCTCCGAACTTAATGACGACCCATTGAATCCCATTTCACGATATGCTCTGGATATGATTTCCGTTCATGGCGAAAACACCCCAATAGCATGGCTGCATAGGGATGCGCGTTATGTCGAGAAACTTGCTACTCCCGATGTTTCCGTTGCCGATCTCATTGGTGATGTGGACCCTATCCGTGCTGCCAACATGAAGCTTAGCTATTCCGACGAAAGGGTCATTCATTTCGGCATCATTCCCCGTTCGAACCGTTCCATTTTTGTCATCAACGAGTTGCCTGATTTGCAGCCGCGAATCCAGGTAGCCTTATTCAATATTCTTCAGGAAGGCGACATACAGATTCGTGGTTTCAAGATTCGGTTGCCATTGGATATCCAGTTCGTTTTCACTGCCAATCCGGAAGATTATACCAATCGTGGAAGCATTATCACACCGTTGAAGGACCGTATAGGCAGTCAGATTTTGACTCATTATCCAAAGGATATCGAAATAGCAAAACAGATTACGCTACAGGAGGCAAAACTTAGCAAACAGCAGACCAAGGTGGAGATGAACGACTTGGCTCACGAGCTATTGGAACAGATCGGTTTCGAGGCCCGAAAGAGCGAATATGTGGATTCTAAAAGCGGTGTTTCTGCCCGTTTGAGCATCTCTGCTTATGAAAATCTCATCAGCGCTGCCGAACGTAGGATGTTGATTAACGGAGAGAAAAATACCTATGTGAGAATCACTGATTTCATTGGTGTCATTCCGGCCATTACTGGCAAGATTGAGCTCGTTTATGAAGGCGAACAGGAGGGCTCATACATCGTAGCCCAAAACCTTATCGGCAAGTCGGTTCGGTCAGTTTTTCCGCTCTATTTTCCTACTCCAGGCAAGCTTAAAAAGAAGACCGAAGAAAGCCCTTATGCGGTGATAAACGATTGGTTTACAGGTGGCAATACCATTGATATTTCTGGCGATGCTACCGATAAGGAATATGCTGCGGAGTTGAATAAAGTTACCGGGTTGAAGGCTTTGGTTCAGCAGTTTCATCCTCAAATAAAGGGCACGGCACAATTGTTTTTGATGGAGTTTGTGCTGCATGGTTTGGCCGAATATTCCATGCTCAGCAAAAATCCTTTGCAGTCGGGGTTGCAGTTCAAGGATTTGTTCAGCTCGATGTTCAATTTGGGCGATCAAAACAATTAACTGCAATTCATAAGCATTATCAAAGATTTTTATTTTAAATCTTAAAATCAGGAAGCCCTTTTCTTGAAAAATAAAGCCCTTTGCGTTCTTGATAAAGGGCATTGCGATGGAAATAAAGGTTATTGCAATGAAAATAATGACCATTATGGAGGCATTAATGGTCATTATTTTCATGATAATGCCCATAGCGATGATGATAATGCCCATTGCGATCACAATAAAGGTTATTGCCGTCGCAATAAAGGTCATTGTCGCCGCAATAATGCCCTTAGCGATGGCTGCAACAGTCTTTCTGAAAACGATAGTTAACTTGCTAATAATCTAATTATCAATGATTTAGCTATTAATCAAGAAAAATTTCATGGTTAATGATCATCAATAATCAATAATCTCGACCAAGAAAACGAGGGTGGCAATGAAAATTATTGTTCAGATGGGTGTTGGAGATTTGTAGTCGGTTATTTTTAATCTTTAATGATGATTATTTATAATTTTATCAATATAAATAAAAATCATGAACAGCACGGTTGAGATTGATGTGATGAGGGCAATAAAAAAATCCGAAGGGATGCTGCTCCTTCGGATTTTTAATTTTAGACTGCCGGTTTTTAATGCTTATTCGAGAATAAGTTTTCTGGTGATGGTGCCCTTTTTGGTTTTCATCTGAACGAAATATATGCCCTTGCTTTCCTTGTGCAAATCAATTGAGAAGACTTTTCCGGTGGTAGAAATTGGCAATGTTTCATACACTTTTTGTCCGATGGCATTGGTGATGGTTAGCTGTACTTCTTCCGTTGCATTGAATTTGGTATCGAGATTGAAGATGCCGGTGGTAGGGTTCGGAATGATTTTCAATGACCCTATTGCATCGATGGAATTGATGCCGGTATTGAGGTCGATATAGAACGTTATGCTGTCGGTGCAAGTGCCATTGTAGGCATACAAAGTGACGCTATATCCGCTAAGCGTGGGGAAGGTATGTACTGGGTTTTGAAGGTTGGAGTTGGGGCTACCATCGCCGAAGTTCCAGAGCCAGGAAGTGGCCCCAGTGGAGGTGTTGGTGAAGGTTAGCGTGGTGCCATTTTGCGTATAAGTGAAGGCAGCGGTAACGCCATTGGTTACATTGACCACCACCGGAACTCTGGCACTTCCACATCCTTGGCCAGCCAGTTCCCAATCATAAAAATAATAGTAGCGGCTGGCAGCATTGGAGCCTGTAATGGAGATGTAGCCATTCGGGTCATTATATGGGTAATTGGTGCCGGTGGAATTACGGTAGAGATTGGCAACACCGGTAACGCCTAATTCGTAATTGTTTCCAACAACGATTGGAAAATTCAAAGTAACGCGACTTGCACCCACCGGGATATTCACGGTAACGGAATCCAAAACATTTCCAGCTCCATCCCACATGGTAATGGTTCTGTTTCCGGCATTTGTAGCATAAACCAAGACTGAAACGAGTGTACAAGGATAGGTGCAATTGAAGATTAGATAGCGGCTGGTCGCATTGTTGAAGATGGAACCTCCACCCATGGCACTATCGAATGGTGGGCAATATTCATGGGGAGAATAATTGTCGTTTTCGGCATAAAAAGTAGTGGTATGGGCTAGTGGAGGGGTAATGTAAGAGCTGCCGGTATCCAATAAATTCCCTCCAGTTGATTGATCGAACCAAGTGATGGTTGCATTGCCGGATGCTGTTAATGTAATGGAATCACCACAGTTTATGGTGAATGGAGAATTTGCAGTAGGAGCCACCGGCAAGGAAACATAGATGGTATCGGGAAGGCTACTGCCACAGCCATTTGTAACAATAACCGTAATGTTTCCATTGGTGCTTCCCACAAGCGTGGTAAGGCTATTAGTTGATGAAGAACCAGTCCAACCGGAAGGCACAGACCATGTATAACTTGAATAGGAGGAATCTGGCAAGATGCTATAATTTACTGAAGTGCCATTGCAAACACTGGCCGGACCATTTATAGTGGATGGAGTTGGGATGCCATTAACAATATAGACCGTTAATGTTTGGGCTGTATTGCTTCCGCATGCATTGTTTGCAGTGCAGGTAATGGTTCCTGTGCCACTTCCTGGTGTGATTAGTATAGAATCAGTAGTGCTTGAAACACTGGTCCATCCAGTGCCTGAAACTGTCCAGGTATAGGATGTTGCTCCCGCAACAGCAGCTACTGAATAATAAACTCCCGAGGTGTTGGTAGAGCATATGGAAGTAGGGCCGATAATAGCCAAAGGGGTATACGGTGTAATGCAGGTAGGATTGATTTTTGCCCACCATGTGCCCCAAGTGTTGGCTGGATTGGC
Organism: uncultured Bacteroidota bacterium; assembly: GCA_903911135.1. Lineage (GTDB taxonomy): Bacteria > Bacteroidota > Bacteroidia > AKYH767-A > JABDAW01 > JABDAW01. The sequence continues at coordinate 14,838 of CAIWCG010000091.1, read as the reverse complement.
AGCATATTCGGTAATGGTCCAAAATGTGGAATCATCAACAGGATCAATGCATGCAAAAGAATAATCACCCCAACGGTTTTGGCCAGGAGCAGCAGCATCTACTGATAATCCCAATTTATAATCATAGGCATTTCTAAAGTAATTGATTGGGTCGGTGGCTGCCCTGAATGAATAGGCAGATGTTGGATGTATGGCATTTCCCAAGTGAGTAAACCCGATGATGGCATTACCATTTGAGGCCACTGCTACGGCAGAATAAACGAAGAAGTTCTGGTTGGTGGGGTCATCTATCAAACCATCTTGTTGGATGTTTCCCAAGGTATCCAATTCCATCCAATGTGAAGAACATCGAGTTACGTTTCCTTGTGGAAGGAATGCATTGTGTGCTACCCAAAGATTCCCGTTTCTGTAAACGATGCTGCCAGAAATACGGTCATCATCCAAATCGATTCTGGTAGTGGAACCTGATTGTATTCCAAAATCAGCAGGTGTTCCAGAATCCCAATGATTGGAACTGGTAATCATCAATGGGGTAGACAATACAGGTGCAGATGGAGTTCCCGAAATGGTAAACTGTCTGAATTCGCCTAACACACCGTCGTAAGATTCCAAACAAAAAAGATTATTCAGGTTATTATCGAAGGTACTGGCAGGAGTAAGGCAAAAATCAGTAGTGTCGAAGTAGGTACTGCCAATGAATACGGAATGCTGGGCATTGACATTGCCATATAGGTTAGCCTTGTTAAAGACATAAAGCGCTAACCCTGCAAAGGTTTGCGATGTTTGATTGAACATGTTTCCACCGATGGCAACCCAATTCTTGTTGAAGCCTATTTCGGGATAATCCAAGAAGTTGGTTCCTGTATTATCGACATTGACGCTGAAGAGATTCCAGGTTCCCGTTGGGTCATTGGTTTGGGTGACACCGATGGCAAGCAGTGGAGAGGAAGTAAGATAATTCACCAGCGTGGTGAAGATGAATCTATCGTTGAATGGATCATAAAGAACCTTTGGGTCGGAGGCCATGGTGGCACCGATGGCACTCCAGAAGGCAGTCAAGGTTACAGATGATATTTGTGTTCCTGTTTTGCTTGAAATCTTCACATCTTGGTTATGGGTGGTCATGATATGATTGGGACCCACAGCACCGGAAACATCCGGAGGGATGGTGGATCCATTATCCGTTTCCCCTTGAAAGGTGGTGATGGGAGCAGGGGAGGCAGCCAAAGGAATCATAGGCTGATGATGGATGGATTTAGATGAAGGTTGTGAATGCTTGGCATCGTTGGCATGTTTTTTCTCGATGATGTCTTGGTGATTGAATTCTACCTCACGCGGTTTTATGTTGTTGATTTTCAGTTCTGGATGAGCCGCATCATAGACTACCATATCTGAAAAGGAGACGGTAACATGTTTAGATTCGTAGCCTACGGTTCCAGTTTTGGTTTGGGCAATGGATGGTTTTGTTCCTACCAATGAAACTACCAGTACCAGTGCCGCGACCAGCACTTTTGTTTGAATGTATTTTTTGTTCATCTTTATTAAATGTTTATTGATTTATACGAATTTCAAGATGCAATATTAAGGAATTTTATGGAGTAACAGTTTGTCTTACCCTTATTGCATTGAAAAAAACTACAACAGCTTTAACTTTTTTCCTGATACATCACATCCCTGTCAGGAGTTTAGAACTATAGGTTAACGTTGGCGAGATAGAAGAAGCTAGGTGTTAGAGTCATTTTTCAGTTCGTCAATAGCCTTATTTATTTTTTTCATTTCATTCAATAACTTTTGATTTGCCGTTGAAATTTTATTGGTAATCATTATCAATTTAACTGAAACCAATAATACGCCTACTTCTAACAATATTTCGTGAGTAAAGCCTTTTAAAAATAAAGCGATGACAAAAACAATGACCGTTAAACTTATTACTATTATATTTCCAATATCTAATTTGTTTTTCATTTTATTAATGTTTTTTATTGTTTGTTTGTTTATTGTTTGTTTGTTTCATGTTTGTCTGTTTCGAGTTTGTGCTTGCAGACCTGTAAGGAGAAAGACCTATCAGGAGTTATGGTCAATCCTTAGGGATACGCATTAGATACATGAAGTAAAGCAAAGAACCCGAAAGGAAAATGATGTTGATGCTTCTTGCAAATGGAGGAACTCCCTCTGGCCATAACTGTCCCATCAGTACCATCGAATTCAAAACCAACAGAATAATCAATATTGCTTTTCTATACTTTTTCATAATGCAAAGATAAGCATTCCTTTTATTCTCTGATGGTAGTGATATGGTGAAGGATTGCAAATCCTTCACAGCGGATTGCAAATCCTTCACAGCGGGTTGCAAATCCTTCACAGCGGCGATGACATTAAACTATCTGGCATGGGATTATGGCATCTTCATCTTGAGAATAGACGGCACAAAGTCTATGGTAACCATCAGCTATGATGACTCTGCCGTTGCTGCTGTTTCTTACCAGCAATAAAGGCGACAAGGCGACATTCATCTGCACCTTCTTCAAGTCGCGCTTGATGTGTCTGTTGCTGATGCCCAACAAAGACAAGGAGCTTGCCCGAAAGATATCCTTGGCCTTGAACTGGACAACTTGCGCTTTCTTAAGCTGGGCAACATATTTACTGGCTTCAGCATCGGCAAATATTAAACTTAAATAAGAGAGGGCAGCAGGATAATCATGGCTTTCCGGTTTAGGCAACCACTTGATGCTCTTTGTTGTTTTGTCTTCTTTATCTTTCATTTCATTCATTATCGGTTTATTAAACTGTTAAAGGACTTACCTTAAGTTTTCCATTGCATGCAGAGAGGTGGAAATCATGCAAAGGTAAGAAACATTCTTTCTAAACCGATAGGATGAAAGATCTGTCAGAAGTTTTATTTAGGGATTTTAAATCCCTGACTCGGGGGAGGAGATTATAAATCTCGACCAGCGAATACGAAAGCTACCGAACATCCAGACCAGCGGGAAGTAATGGTCACCCGTATTTATCTGCATAAATATTTTGGATGGTTAACTTTAATTTGTTGATTTCAAATTCAGTTTCAATATTTATTAAAGTGTCAAGAAGTGATAAATAAAAGTTGTCACTGATTAACGGGCTAGAAGATTTAATTTCAGCAAACCCAAGCCTTTTTAATACCTTTTTTGAATATTCGTTATTATCATTTACTTCTCCGCCAAGTGAAATAGCATATGAATATTTACGCAAATAACTAATAACAGCTGACGAAGATTCGGTCGCATAACCTTTATTTCTGTAATGTTTATCAATGATATATTCTAATGATGTTCCCCCTGTAAATGAACTATTGGTATTGTAAAGCCGAACAAAACCAATTGTCTTGTCTTGTGATTTTAGACTAACCCTAAACCACGTATTTAAAAGAGGACGGAAATATTTATGTTGAAGGGCATCAGGAATTCCTTCCCAATTCTTTTTATAAAACTCTGATATTTCGTTCATGTTTGGGCTTTCAATTCTTGAAATTTTAAGGTTAGAACTTTCAAAAGTTCGTTCTACATTTCTCACATCAAGTCCGAACCGTTGAAAAGTATTTGAAGCTATATTTTGAAGTACCCTTATATGTTTGAATGAATTTGGATCTAGATTTTCCATAAAAATTTGAAATTCAATTAAATGGCAAAATAATATACGTGGAATAAATAGATGAAAGTTTTCAAGAAAGCCATATAATATAGGATTGTTGATGTCGATTGCCCAAGGTTTGAAAATGTACGCCTCATGTGCACCCATTGAGCCAATACCAAACAATTCAAATTTAATTTTAATTTGGTCAGGTAAATTATCAAGTTGAGTCTTTATAAACGGATTGAAAAGTATAGAAGAATGATTATCAAGATTGAAAAAGAGCTTAGGCAAATAGGTTTCTATCGCGAAATAATATTCTCCTGATTCAGGTTCTTTTAAAATACCGCATCCCGTTCCTTGTTCTTGAAAGGTGAAGCATTTAAAGTAATTCTCCGTTGTCAAAATTTTTGCCTGCATTGTTATATCGTTTAATATGTTTTCTAGTGTTATTTTGTTAAAGATAATTTCTTGCAGAATGTTTCTATTTGATATGTAACCTATAATGACGCATAACATTTATTTATACAAAGCAAATATACAGAAACCTTCAGAAGTCCATCCATTTGATTTGGATTAGCACAACTTTCAATCTTACCTGACTTTCGTTTTATTTTCATCCCCGCAAACATACAAAAACAAACTCAGCTATCCAATTTGTTGCGAGGAATACTTATCAACTTATCTGCACTCATATCTTTTTTTACCTGCCTTTTTGGGGATAGGAATCGACTGTTTTTGCAAAATAAACGTACGTTTAAAAGTCTTAAACGGTCGTTTCTATTCTTTAAACGGTCGTTTCAATGTTATAAACGGTCGTTTCAATGTTTTAAACGGTCGTTTCAATGTCTTAAACGGTCGTCTCATTGTCTTAAACGGTCGTTTCATTGTTTTAAACGGTCGTTTCTTTAAGCTACAGGTGTGTTTTTATGGCCAAAATGAGCCCAAAAAGCATGTTTTTGCCTCATCCTTAAAAACACTGGTTTGGTGAACAGTAAAATCAGCATCAGCGTTAAAAATATCGGGAATATATCAATAAATACGAGCCCTATTCTTGTAAGAATTCGTCCCATCTCTATAAGAATACGCCCTATTCTTGTAAGAATACGCCCTATTCTTGTAAGAATGCGCCCTATTCTTGTAAGAATGCGCCCTATTCTTATAAGCATGCGCCCTTTCTTTTTAAGTATGAGTCCCATTCTTTTAATGATGAGTCCTATTCTTTTAACAATGCGCCCTATTCTTTTAAGGATGCGCCCTATTCTTTTAACAATGAGTCCCATTCTTATAAGAATACGCCCCATTCTTTTAAGGATGCGCCCCATTCTATTAAGAATGAGCCCCATTTATATAAGAATGAGCCCTATTTATATAAGAATAGGCCCTATATTTATGACATTTATAGGTGCCTTTCAGACCATTTTGATGAATAAAATAATTGAACAGGAGTATATTATGACTTTAATGAAGGAAAAGAACAAATTGAATTTGTACACTAAATAAATTAAATAATTAAAAAAAATGAAGAACACACCGTATTTTTTAGGGGCAGCAATGCCAAGAAACTTCAGGAAAAACCTGATTAGAAACAAGCGTACCATACCCGTAAACAGCAAACTGGAGGCGGTAATCTACATCGTGCTCATGGCTACCTCGGTAAGGCCCGTGAGACTGATAGCGGTACTGAAACTGAAGTCATCGGTGCCAGACTTGATGACCCAGATGGATGGCATCAGCGCTGCCTTAGCCGGCAATACCACCCTATATGCCACCCCTTCGCCTACCTGCCCCATAGTAAATGGCCTGATAAGTTCATTGCGTGCCAAGCAATTGTTGGTGAATGCTGGCACTGCGGGAGCATCGGGAGCCAGAGATGCTGCCGAACTGCTGGTAAGAAATGCCGGAGATGCCTGGAGGGGCTACATACAAGGATTGGCTGATGCCACACCGGCAAGTGCCGCTACCATCATCACCACTGCGATGATGAAAGTCCGCAAAGAGTTGATCATAAACATCCCTGCCATAAGATTCAGGAAGGGCGCTGATTCATTGTCTGTAGTATTGATTGCAAAGTCCTTGGGCAAAAACACTTCCTATAAATGGCAAAAAAGCCTGGATGGCACCACCTGGATAGACATTACCGATTCCACCGTATGCAAGATAACCGTTCCTGATTTGACTTTTGGGGAGACCTATTATTTCCGTGTCCGCACCACCAAAGGCACAGATAAGTCGGCTTGGGCAGAGGATGAATATGTGTGCAACGGGTAGCTTTAACAATTAAATTTATGGATAATTGCCCCATTTCGGGCTATCATCAATAAATTTTCTTCCTCCTCAAAATCATCATAATGCCTTGTTTTATAAATGGTTTCATGACAAGGGTGGGGGAGGAGGGATAAAAAAATCGGTGGCGCCTATTCAAAACAACAAATAATTTTATAGTTTTGCAGCCCTACCAATAAAAAATGACTCCGTAGCTCAGCTGGTAGAGCAACTGACTCTTAATCAGTGGGTCCAGAGTTCGAATCTCTGCGGGGTCACTTCCTGTAATTTTTATCAGATCATCAGAACAAAAAACTGATGGTCTGGTAAAAAAAACTTGCCACACGATTCTTTTTACTATTTTTGCGCAAACAATCACTAAATAAATACTTATAAATAATGAATTTCGATCAAATAAAACTTACGCACGTCATTGTGGTAAACATCTTTTTGCTGTCTTACCTGGTAAAAACCATCCTGTTATTGTTCAACAAAAAACCTTCCTTGGCAAAATTCACCAAGGTGTTCAAGGTGCCCGATATGGTCATCAGCTTTGCATTCCTCGTCACGGGAGTTTGGATGATAGTATTGTTGGGCACCGTTCAGCCCATGCTCATAGTGAAGATAGTCATGGTATTGGCGAGTATCCCCATTGCTGTTATAGCTTTCAAGAAACACAACAAGATTATGGCCATCATCACCATGCTGCTCATCATCGGCGCTTACGGAATAGGCGAAATGTCGAAGGTTCCGAAGGTGTGGAAAACCCCTGAAAGCGCTACCGTAAGCGGTGCCGACCTATACCTGCACAACTGCCAGAATTGTCATGGCCCAAAAGGCGATTTGGCAAATAACGGTTCGAAGGATTTGTCGCAATCCACCATCGACCATGCCACCATCTTATCTTTGTTGGCCAATGGCAAGAACTTGATGCCATCCTACGGCAAATTGACGGATGCCGAAAGGGAGGCTGTGGCGGTATATGCAGAAGGTTTAAGACAGGCGAAATAATGCTCATTGCGGCATGAAAAGAATTAACAGATAATTGATGGATAAACGGTCGAATGTGACGAACAAACCGCAGGAAACGGCGGTTTTGGTGGGGTTGATAACGAAAGATCAGGACGAAAAACATGCCATCGAATATTTGGATGAGTTGGCTTTTTTGGCTGAAACGGCAGGTGCGCTGACAGTAAAGAAATACATGCAAAAAATGGGTTCTCCCGACCCAAGAACTTATATCGGATCAGGCAAACTGAACGAAATTCGGGATTATATCAAGGAAAACAAGGTGGTTATGGCCATCTTTGATGATGAATTGTCAGGTTCCCAGATAAAGAACATAGAGAAAGTATTGGAGTGCCGCATCTTGGACCGCAACACCTTGATATTAGACATCTTTGCCAAGCGAGCCCGTTCGGCACAAGCGAAAACACAGGTAGAATTGGCTCAATACAAGTACCTATTGCCACGGCTTACCCGCATGTGGACCCACTTGGAGAAGCAACGGGGAGGTATCGGAATGCGTGGACCAGGTGAAGCGGAAATAGAAACCGACAAGCGGGTGATAAAGGAGAAGATATCTCGGCTGAAAGATAAATTGAAGGAGATAGAAAAGCAGACTTTCACCCAACGCAAGCAGCGTGAAGACATGATAAGGGTGGCGCTTACAGGTTATACCAATGCGGGGAAATCGACCATCATGAACCTTATTGCGAAGTCGGATGTATTTGCAGAAAACAAACTTTTTGCCACCCTCGATACCACTGTGAGGAAGGTGGTGATAGATAATATTCCGTTTTTGTTGTCAGATACGGTAGGATTTATCCGCAAGTTGCCCCACGACTTGGTGGAAAGCTTTAAATCTACCTTGGATGAAGTGCGTGAAGCGGATATCTTGATTCATGTGGTGGATATTTCGCATCCTTCCTTCGAAGATCAGATAAATGTAGTCAATCAGACCTTGGTAGATATCAAGGCCAGCGACAAACCAACCATTTTGGTGTTCAACAAGATAGATGCTTATACTTATGTGAAGAAAGACGAGGACGATTTGACGCCCATGACGGAGGAAAACATCTCTTTGGAGGACTTGAAAAAGTCATGGCTGAACAAATCGGAGAATGAAGGGCAGAATCAGGAGAATATGGTGATTTTTCTCTCCGCCATCACCAAAGAAAATGTGAAGGAATTCAGAAAATTGATGGTGGATAAGGTTAAAGAGAAGTTCTTTCAGAAATATCCGAACTATTTACTTTGATTTGGTCTTTATGGTAATGAAAATTATCACCAAGCCGAGCAGAAAAACAGTAATTATTTTCCAAAAAGGCTCGTGATTGTAGAGTTTTTGAAGACTGATTACGATACATGCAATGCCTGTCAGCAGTTTAAAATAGTCAAACCAGGAAAAACCATGGATTTTTGATTTGAAGCTTCCCATAACTAGTTGCTTATTTTCCTGCAAACCATGATTCCGTCTCGAATCGGGAACAAAACGTTCTCCACACGAGGATCGCTTTCTACCTTATTGCAATAATTGATGAGTGCTTTGGTATCAATGTCGAGAGTTTCGGGTTTTTCGAGCACTTTTCCGCTCCATAACACATTATCGGCGAGGATATATCCCCCAATCGGCACCATATCAAAGACCAAATCGAAATAATTGCTGTAGTTTTCCTTGTCTGCATCGATAAAAACCAAATCAAATGACTCGTTTATCGTCGGGATGATGTCCATGGCATTGCCGATGTAGCGCTTTATCTTGTTTTCTGCACCCGCTTCCTTGAAATATCGTGAAATTATCTCCTCATATTCCTCGTTTATGTCAATGGTGTGCAGCTTTCCGCCATCTTTCAGGCCATCGCTGAGGCAAATGGCAGAATAACCGGTATAAGTTCCTATTTCCAAGATGTTTTTCGGAGCTATCATCATGCTGAACATGCGCAAAACCTGTCCTTGCAGGTGTCCGCTAAGCATTCGCGGCATCAACATCTTTAGATACGTCTCCCGATTAAGCCTTTTTAAGACATCGCTTTCCTTTCTCGTGTATTTTTCGATGTATTCGTTCAATTCATCGGTTAAAAAGTCCATATTTATGAGTATTTGTTGGTTATTTTGAAGGATATTCCTTGACAATAATGAATTGCAAAGCTACACAATCATCAGAATAAATACCGGAAAATTATTTACCTTTGTATTCTCATGTATAATATGACGACGAAAATTAAATATGCAGGTATCATTATGGCCGTTGTGGCTATGATTCTAATCGTTTCCTGCAAAAAGAAGGACACTTCGGCGATAACGGTAACCATTTATGCCCCATTGCAGGGAATGGTCTATAATGTGGGTGACACCATCAAGATAAAAGCCCATGTTTCGTCGGTGAATGCACTGAAGACGGGGGATATCGCTTTACTTGACGCCAATTACATCAACAATGACGCGACTCTTGCCGTAAGCGTTTCTGGAAACGAAGCCGATGTGAACGCCAATTACATACTAACGAATGAAAAACTCAACACCGGCGACTATTATATCCAAGTTCAGGCTACTGATGGAAACACTGTGGGCAAAGCCTTCCAGAATGTCTTCATACATGCCGTTCCTTTGGCCAAAAAAGGTGTATTTGTGGTCACTGGAAGCAACAATGCGAACACCAAAGTCTATACTTATGACCAAAACAACGCGATTTTTCCTGTGGTTTCATTAAATGGCGATTTCGGCAATGCAAGTGTGAGCAATAATGACCAATGCATGTACACCTGCGGAATTTATAGCGGTCCTTTCAGCAACATCAACCTGCTTTCTTATGCCATCGACTGGAATATCCTTGCAGGCAGCGGCATTTTGCCCTCCTTCGAAAACGTTTACAGCAAGGATCGCCTCACTTTTTTGGCGGATTACAACCAAAACATCATCGGTTATGCAAAAAACATGTCCATCAGCTTCCATGCGCTCACCAATGTGGGCACCTACGCCCATACCCTATATGCCGATGCACAATATCTCTATGCCGAGCAGCGCAGTTACGCCGGAAACGACATCCGCATGGTGCTTTATCGCCTCACTACCAGCGCTGCCTACCAGGAAGTGGCCATCAATCAGGACATCAAGGCCATTTTTACCATCAACAAAGACAGTTTGATGCTCTTCACGAATGCCAATGGCGTAGGTTATGCCAAGATATACAATATCGTCTCGAACAGCATCGTGAACAGCTACCCGATGGCAAATGGTGCCCTACTTTCGGTGGCACAGATAGGCCCTTCGCAATATATTGTGGGGCATCAAAACGGAATTTACATCTACAGCACCAACATGATGGGCAGCGAAACCCTTTTTGATGCCACCAATGCGGCGACTTGCATACGCTATGAGCCCATAGGCAGCCAACTGTTTGTGGCTACGGCCAACTACCTCAAGACCATCAACTTCCCCAATGCCACTGTTGCCAATATGCTCACATTTCCTGACACCCTGAAGGATATTGGCGTGCTGTATAACCATTGATGCTGCCACCAAACGGTTTTTCACTCCCCGAATAGCTCGAATATCCATAATATGATGACATCCCTGAAGGCTGTAATTATATTATGGTGCCAAATAGGACGAAGTACGCACCAAGCGGTGCAAAGTGCGCACCCCTGAACTCAAAGTACAAGCCCCTGAACTCATAGTACCTGCCCCTGAACTCAAAGTACGCACCAAGCAACTCAAAGTACGCACCCAAGAACTCAAAGTACACGCCCATGAACTCAAAGTACACGGTTTTGTTAACATTTGGATGATTTGCTAATAGGCTGTTTTTTGATATTTTAGATGATTATCGAGTAGCTGACCAATAGAAACAGGGATATTAAGCAGAAAATAAAACTGTAAGGTAGGTAAAATATTTCGAAGTTTTTGTTTTTGATTATTTTTTTGTTTAATGTTAATGATTTTAATTGTATTTTTGCCGATAGAAAAAAAACAAGCAGAGATATCTTAAATAAGTATTGTAGAGCTTAATTAATGGGAAGATATGAATGAATTGGACAAGATTTATTTGGGGTTTGTTACCCAGTATGACAGGCAGAAACATTATGGTTTTGTCGAATCAGGTGACCATAGTTTCTATTTTTACGATGATTTGTTAGTGCAAGTTCTACAAAGGAAAAACGGCGAAATAGACAAAATACATGTATATCGTTCGGGCGATGAAGTAGAATTTAAACTCAAGCATTCTCTAAGGCATCCGGGCAAAGTTGTTGCCTACGACCTAAAGTTCATTCGCAATGTAAAAGTTCAAGAATTAATTGACGAAGCCAATGAAAAAGAGAGCTTGCTGGGTCAATTGAAAATCTTTGATGAAAACAGATTTTTTGTTAAACATGTTACCACTCATGTTTATGTCCCCATTAAAGTTGATAAATGGGAAATTGATTTGCATGCTGTTTATTTGGAAAGAATAAATCAACAGGTAAAGTTTAAATTAAATCAAACGAAAAAATTGGACAAGATGGTTGCGGTATTGACAGATAGAAAATTTCCGATAGAATATTTTAAGATTCTGGAATTGATAAAAGCAGGGCAATCGACGAAAGCATACATAACGGGAAGAAATACACACGGATTATTCGCCACTATTTTAGAAGGGTCGGTTGAGGGGTTCATAAGTTTAACAAAAAGCCCAACACCAGAAGAAACAGAGGAATTTCTTGAGTTGGAAAAGGGAGAAACAGCCTTGGTAATAATTAAAACTTGCTCTGACAGCAAACAGGTGACATTAAAATTAGCTATGGAATGAGTTCAGTAATGCCTGTTCATTCTTGATGAATTATCGGCTTATAATCTTTTATGTACTTTTGCAGAGATGAAAAAACAAACAGATGGATATTTAAGGAGTACGGGAGAGCTTAAAAATATAGCAATTTATGGATAAATTGAACAAGACACATATTGGGTTCATTACCTTATATGTTAAGGCAAAACGTTATGGGTTTATTGAATCGGGTGACCATAATTACTTTTTTTTCGATAATTATTTAGAGCATGTTAAACATGGAAATAATGGGGAAACAGAACATGTATTTCGTTCGGGCGACGAGGTAGAATTTAAACTGAAGCTGTCTCCACAGAAAGAAGGTAAAGTTGAAGCCTACGACCTAAAGTTCATTCGCAATATTCGGCTACAGGAATTGCTCGATGAAGCGAAAACAAAAGGGGTTTTGCAGGGGCATTTGAAAATCTTCGATACAAAAAGATTTTTTGTTCAGCATTTGACCACCAATGTTTATGTTCCCATTAAAGTTGATGTTTGGGAACTTGATATACATGATGTTTATATAGAAAGGAAAAATCAACTTGTAGAGTTTAGATTATCTCCATCGAACAATATGGACAGGAAGTTTGCACAGTTGACTGACCGGAAATTTCCTGAAATATATTGGAAGATTTTGGATTTGTATAAAACGCGAGAATCTACGCTTGCAACCATAAAAGGCAAAGATTATAATGGATTAATCGTCACTATTTTCGACGATAAGGTAGATGGGTTGATAAAACAATGGAAAGACGCAACTCCAAAAGAAACAGAGAAATTTCTAGAGTTGGAAGAGGGCGAAACAGCCTTGGTGAAAGTTAAATATTGGCCTGAAGAAAAACAGGTTAAATTAAAATTAGCAATCGAATGAGTTCAGGAGTTTTTGTTTTTAGTTTTAAACACCCTTGTTTTTGTTAATTTTTAATGGTAATTTTGCTTGATGAAAAACAAACTGATGTTTAGAAATAGGGATGGATTTATTGCCCAAGGTGATAAGGATGTGAAATTTACAACCTTACAGGACGGCAAGAAAAAAGCCGACCTGTCAGGATGTTTACCCATATTTTGATATTTTTGATGAATAAGCAGCCGCTGACCAATAGAAACGAGTAGGTGAAGGGCAAAAAAATCTTGTAAGGTTGGTAAAATACTTTGAAGTTTTTATTTTGTAGAAAATTTATTGTTGAAAGTCTTAAATTTTAAATGTATTTTTGCCCAGATTAGAAACAAGGATGTAATCGGCTATAGAGTATAAATAAAGATAAAAATGTTAAGATACTTTAATATAATTGTTAAGATGATAAATATGTTTATACATAAATTAATTTAAGCATGGTTGAAAAGATAGAAGCGGAAGAGTTGATAAGCGTGAAAGAGGCGAGTGTGTGGGCAACCCAGCACATTGGCAAGGAGGTAACTACTTCTAATATTTCTTATCTTATTCAATATGGACGGATAAAGAAGTTTGGTGATAATGGCAACACCAAAGTTTCTAAAAATGAATTGTTGGAATACTACAAATCATTTTTAGGTCATAGAGAATTAAATTGGAAAGAACAATTAGGTAGTGATTTGAATTGGGTTTTATCTTTTGATCAATATAAGGAATCGGAGACTACCAAACATGTTCATCGCCTGCATCCATACAAAGGAAAATTCATTCCTCAATTAGTTGAATATTTCTTGGATGAGCATACGGATAATTTCAAAAAGGAAAGTTTCTTTAAGAAAGGTGATATTGTTCTTGATCCTTTCTCTGGTAGCGGAACTACGATTGTTCAGGCTTCTGAATTGGGCATTCATGCTGTGGGAATTGATGTTTCTGTTTTTAATGCGTTGGTTGGGAATAGCAAAGTTACAAGGTATAATTTACCTGATGTTCAAAATGAAATTACAAGGATTAACTATGCACTGAAAGAGTTTTTAACCAACTCACATACCTTGGAATTTGAAGAAAAATTGTTGGAGGCTCTCAACAAATTCAACAATGAATATTTCCCTGTGCCTGATTATAAATACAGGTTGCAACGTGGAGAAATTGATGAGTATAAATATGGTGCTGAAAAGGAAAAAGAATTTTTGCCCGTCTATGAAAAATTGGTCAAGGATTATAACATTAAATTAAAGCAAGATGCCTCGGATACCTTCCTTGATAAATGGTACACGCAACATATCAGGGAAGAAATACAATTCGTTTTTGAGGAGATAAAAAAGATTAAAAATCACGATACCAAAAAGATTATTTGTGTGATATTAAGCAGAGCGATTCGTTCTTGCAGAGCCACTACTCATGCCGATCTTGCTACATTGTTAGAGCCAATGTCCACTACTTATTATTGTGGCAAACATGGTAAAATGTGTAAGCCTCTTTTCTCCATTCTTAAATGGTGGGAATCCTATTCAAAGGACACCATAAAACGCTTGGTTGAATTTGATAAATTAAGAACTGCCACTTATCAATTTTGCCTTACGGGGGATAGTCGTTCCATAGATATTTTTGAGGAATTGGATAAGAAATTTCCAGCATTTGCAGAGTTGGCAAAGACCCAAAAGATTAAAGGGATATTTTCCAGTCCGCCTTATGTCGGCTTGATAAATTACCATGAACAACATGCTTATGCTTATGATTTATTTGGCTTTGAACGTAAGGATGATTTGGAAATAGGACCCTTATTTAAAGGACAAGGCAAAGAAGCCAAACTAAGCTACATTCAAGGATTGACGGACGTTCTCAACAACTGCAAAAAGTTTTTGGTAGAAGATTTTGATATTTTTTTAGTTGCCAATGACAAATATAATATGTACCCAACCATTGCAGAAAACACCAATATGCAAATCGTAAATCAATACAAGCGACCTGTTTTGAATAGAACAGAAAAGGACAAGGCGGCTTATTCGGAGATAATATTTCACTTAAAGAAAAAGTAAATTATGAATTCGCTTTTTGAGAAACTTGATTTATTATCTGAACACCTCATTTTACTTGATAAAACATTTAGGGATAAATCAAACTACACAAATCCTATTGATTATAATATATATAATGAAAACGAGCGAGTTCTTAAAAAAATCGCTAGCTATGAAAAGTTAAAAACAGCAAATTTAAAAACAAAGGATAGTGATAAATCTGAAATCAAATCGTTTTCCTTTGCAGATGAAAT
>CAIWCG010000090.1 GCA_903911135.1 uncultured Bacteroidota bacterium | reverse complement strand
TCCAAAACGTCAACAGGGAGCTCCTTGTTGACAAAAATCTTGTCCAAAACGTCAACAGGGAGCTCCTTGTTGACAAAAATCTCGTCCAAATCGTCAACAGGGAGCTCCTTGTTGACGAAAATCTCGTCCAAAACGTCAACAGGGAGTTGTTATAAAACATATAATCAGTCCAAAATAGCTTTCAATAATTCCTTTTTAGCTTAAGAATGAAGAAAATCATCAAAATGGAGGTCACGATGCATTAACTTTTCATCAAAACAAAGATGTGTCATCTGACAATGTATTTACTTTTCATTGATGTCAGACCAACTCCCATCCTCCAAGATTTCTGTTTCGGCTGTTATATATATGCAGGTCAGATTGCGCTTGATAGGTTATTATCGTTAACAAATCTTAAATTCCTTATTAATTCCTACTTTTGCAACCTCACGAACCAAAATATTTCATGCAAAAAGTAACGCTTCACAATAAGGATTTTGTACATTTCTTGCCTTCTGATGAGATTCAATTGGCAATAAAAACAATGGCTGATGCAATCAATTCGGACTATAAAGGCAAATGCCCATTGTTCATCGTGGTATTGAACGGAGCGTTTCGCTTCAGCGCCGATTTGGCCAAGCATTTGACCATCGATTGTGAGTTCTCGTTTATCAAGATTTCATCTTATTCAGGCCTCAAATCCACTGGCGAAGTAAGGGTGCTGTTGGGTTTCAATGAAGTTCTCAAAGGCAGGGATATCATCGTACTCGAAGACATCGTTGACAGTGGCCAAACGGCTCATTATCTGTTGAACGAAATCAAAACTTTTCAGCCAGCAACAGTTGCCATGGCGTCTTTGTTCGTAAAACCTGTTGCCATTCATGAGTCATTGAAAATAAATTATCAAGGCATCGTATTGCCAAATGAATTCATCGTGGGATATGGCCTGGATTATGATGGTTTAGGTCGCCAGCTAAACGATCTCTACAAAGAAATTTAACCATTAAATATTGAGTATGCTAAACATCGTATTATTCGGACCTCCAGGAGCGGGAAAAGGAACCCAATCCGACAAATTGATCAATAAATATTCGTTGGTACACCTTTCTACCGGCGATATCTTGAGAAGCGAAGTGGCTGCTGGCACCCAATTGGGACTGGAAGCCAAAAAGCTGATGGATGCAGGCAATCTGGTGCCTGATGAAATAGTGATAGGCATGATTTCGTCCAAGCTCGATGCCAACCCTCAAGCCAAAGGCTTCATCTTTGATGGTTTCCCGAGAACGGCAAAACAGGCAGAGGCCTTGGACAAACTGCTGGAAGGAAAAAAAACTTCCATATCCATGATGCTGGCCCTCGAAGTGGACAATGACGAACTTATAAAACGCTTGCTGAACCGAGGGAAACTCTCTGGTAGAAGTGATGATGCCGATGAATCCATCATTCAAAACCGAATCACCGAATATAACAACAAGACCGCTCCGCTGAAGGATTATTATACCCATCAAGGGAAGTTTCGAGCCATTATGGGTGTCGGAACGGTAGATGAGATCTTCACCAGCCTTTGCAGCAACATCGATTTGAACAACTAAGAGCTGTCATAAAAAATTTATTATTCAAAATTTATAATTCATAATTAAACCTACCCATGGCTTCCTCCAATTTTGTCGATTACGTAAAGATTTGCTGCCGAACAGGCGCTGGAGGACCAGGTGCTGTCCATTTCCATCGAGATAAACTCACCGCAAAAGGTGGTCCTGACGGTGGTGATGGAGGCCGTGCCGGACATATCATCATCAAGGGAAACAGGCAACTGTGGACCTTGATACATTTGAAGTATCGCAAGCATGTCATTGCCGAACCTGGCGAAAGAGGCGGCAGTACTTTAAAGCACGGTGCCAATGGCAAGGATGAATATCTTGAGGTGCCTATAGGAACCATTGCCAAGGATGCCGAAACGGGCGAATTTCTTTTTGAGATAACGCACGATGGCCAAGAGGAAATTCTGCTTGGAGGTGGTAGGGGAGGACTTGGAAATGCCAACTTCAAATCATCTACCAACCAAACTCCTCGCTATGCCCAGCCTGGCGACCCGGGAAAGGAAGAATGGAAAATTTTGGAACTTAAACTCCTTGCCGATGTTGGCTTGGTAGGATTTCCGAATGCGGGCAAGTCCACTTTACTTTCGGTGGTATCTGCCGCCAAGCCCGAGATTGCAGATTATCCTTTCACCACCTTGGTTCCGAATCTCGGCATCGTGAGGTATCATGACAACCAGTCGTTCGTGATGGCGGATATTCCAGGAATCATTGAGGGAGCGCATGAAGGCAAGGGTTTGGGAACACGTTTCCTTCGCCATATAGAACGAAATTCGGTTTTGCTTTTCATGATTCCTGCCGACTCGAAGGACATCAAGAAAGAATACAAGATTCTGCTTAACGAGTTGAAGCAATTCAATCCGGAACTGCTGGATAAGGCTCGCATATTGGCAATAACCAAATGCGACATGCTGGATGCAGAGCTGATGAAGGCGATGAAGAAAGAAGTGCCTCGCAGGATACCTTCCATCTTCATATCATCCATCACCAACATAGGGGTGGATAAGCTGAAAGACATGCTTTGGAAAGAACTTAACAAGGAATAATCCCATCGAAACGCTGCAATCCATCGATACTGCCGTTTTTCTGTTTTTCAATGGAATGCATAATGATTTTTTCGACCACCTAATGTTTTGGGCGAGCAACAAACTCATCTGGATTCCTTTTTATCTGTTGTTGACATACTATATATATAAGGCAAACGGATGGAAGGCCATCGCCATCGTTTTGCTTGCCGGACTTTTGATTTTATGCAGCGACCAACTTACTTCGGGTGTGATAAAGAATGTGGTCAAGCGGCCCAGACCATCGCATGTGGAGGCGATAAAGGAACAGATTCATCTGGTTAATGATTATCATGGCGGGCCTTATGGGTTTCCATCGTCTCATGCTGCCAATAGTTTTGCCTTGGCGTTTTTTGTGATGCTGGTGTTGCGGGGCAAGGACAAGGGGCTCAAGCATGTGTTGCTGTCTTATGCCATTTTGGTTTCCTATAGCCGAGTTTATCTTGGCGTGCATTATCCCGGCGACATCTTTTTCGGGATGCTGGTGGGCGTAGCTTTAGGTTGGACTTTTTATAAGTTATGGAAATGGCTGGAGAGCAACTATTTCCATAAAGAATCAATAAAATAGGGTCATTTCCTTTTTGTAATAGTCGATGATGGCGCGATATTCGCTCAAAAAATCGCCTCCTATGATGCCATCCACTGGGCGCATGCCACCACTTTCCAATGCCTGGTTTACATGGGAGATATCGAGGATGACGACTTCATAATTCATGAATTTCATATCGCCAATGCTGAATTTCTTGACCATCGAATAATGAGTTTCCATATTGTTTCCGCCAACACCGGTGGAGGACTGACCTGATTTTTCGAGGGTGGCATCGGCTGCAAACCGCTCAAAACGGATTCTGTCGAACATGGTGTGCGATGCGCCTGTGTCAATGATCATTCGGGCAATCTTTCCGTTCATTCTTGCTTTGATGATGATATGGCAGCCGCCATCACCTAGGTCAGTAAATCGAAGTGGAATGATTGTTTTCTTCAGGTTTTCCTTTGTTTTGAATAGGTTCATGCTTTTATTTTAATTTGAGTGCAAAGGTATCAATAATAAATAGGAACCTTGAAATCGCTTGGGCAGATGACTGCAAATTCGGTACGCAGTCTATCTATAGCGGCAAGGCTGCCGTGTTTATGCGGCTTCTTTTGCCGCATCATAAAAATCATCACGGAGATAAAAAATATCACTGTAATTGGTGAGAATATGTGTTCATGAGGAAAACATATATGTTCGCGAGGAAAACATACATGTTCTTGAGTAAAACATATATGTTCTTGGGGAAAACATATATGTTCTTGGAGAAAACATATATGTTCACAAGGAAAACATATATGTTCTTGGGGAAAACATATATGTTCTTGAGGAAAACATATATGTTCTCGAGGAAAGCATGCATGTTTGAGTTAAAAGGCTGTTATATGATATCTGTCCCCTATTTTTTTAGTTTTGCCAACTTAAAATGAATAAGAACAAGAACATGAAAAAGAAGATTTGCATCCTTGCGCTAGTGCTGATTGCCATAAATGGAGGTTTTTCCTTTGGTCAACGATTGATTTATCCTGAAGCCAGACAAATGGTTTTCGATACCGACCACGGCGGTTTTTTGGTAGGCGACCCCTATCATTGGCTCGAAAATGATACCTCGGCAGAAACGGCTAAGTGGGTGAAAGAGGAGAATGTTTTGACCAGCACCTACCTGTCAGGGATACATTATCGCGATAAAATCAGGAAACGCATGAGCAAGCTGTGGAACTTCAAGAAATCTACCGCACCGATGAAAGCCGGCAGTAATTATCTGTATTATAAGAACGATGGAATGCAAAATCAGAATGTGCTGTATGTCCGCCCGATAGATAACCGCCGTTCGGAACGGGTGCTTATTGACCCGAATAAATTCGGCAACCACGGCACCACCGCCATGTCGAGCATTTCACCTTCCAATGATGGCAAATATCTTGGCTACGGACTATCTGTTGGCGGTTCCGATTGGGAAGAATTGCATATCATCAATGTAGAAACCGGTGCCGTTTTCAATGATGTTTTGAATTGGGTCAAGTTTTCGGGCATGGCTTGGCTGGGCAATGGATTTTATTACAGCCGTTTCGATGAGCCCAAGAAAGGGGAGGAGCTGACCGGCACAAACAAGAACCAAAAGGTTTATTATCATGCCTTGGGGAGCACGCAGGACCATGATGTTCTGTTTTATGAGAACTCGAAACAGCCTTTGAGGAATTATAGCGTACAAGTTACTCAAGACGAACATTTCCTGTTGCTTTATGAAACTGAATCGACCAGTGGCAACGCACTTTATTTCAAGGACTTGACCAAGGCAGATAGTAAATTGGAGCCAATCATTGAAGGTTTTGATAGTGATAACACCATTATTGATAATATTGGAGATAAAATGGTTTTGCTGACTAATAATGGCGCATCAAAATATAGATTGGTTTTGGTCAATCCTGCCAATCCGCAACCCGACAAATGGGAATATCTCATCCCTGAACAAAAGGATGTGATGGAAGGTGTCACCTTGGCCTCAAACAAAATTGTGGTCAAATATATGAAGGATGCCGCTTCGCGTTTATTTATTTATGATTTGGATGGTTCCAATCAAAAGGAGATTCCTTTGGAGGTGCTGTGCACCGTCGATGCCTTGAACGGAAACCCAAAGGATAGCCTTTTATATTTTTCTTATGTGAGTTTCACCGTGCCTACTACGATAGTTAAATACAACATGCTGAACAATGTTTCAACGGTAACCTACAAGCCTGAAATGGATTTCAAAGCCGATGAATATGAAACCAAACAAGTTTTTTATACCAGCAAAGACGGCACGAAAGTTCCCATGTTCATCGTCCATAAAAAGGGCTTGAAGATGAATGGAAAGAATCCATGCTTTCTTTATGGTTATGGTGGGTTCAATATCAGCCTGACACCTGCTTTCAAAGCCGACCGACTTGTTTTTCTTGAGCGAGGAGGAATTTTTGCCATGCCCAATCTTCGTGGAGGAGGGGAATATGGCGAGGAATGGCACAAGGCAGGAACCAAGATGAACAAGCAGAATGTTTTTGATGATTTCATCGCCGCCGCCAATTATCTCATTGCCGAAAATTACACCAACTCCGATAAGTTGGCTGTTTCTGGCCGCTCGAATGGCGGTTTGCTGATAGGAGCCGTGATGACGCAGCAGCCACAACTGATGAAAGTCGCCATTCCCCAAGTCGGCGTTTTGGATATGATGCGATATCATAAGTTCACCATCGGATATTCCTGGGCCTCCGATTATGGTACCGTGGACGACAACAACGAGATGTTCCAGACCATCCTCCAATACTCACCCCTGCAAAATGTCCGCGACAGCGTCATCTATCCCGCCACCATGATTACCACCGGCGATCATGACGACCGCGTAGTGCCCGCACATTCTTTCAAGTTTGCAGCCACCATGCAAGCCAAAACCGGTGGCGATAACCCCATCCTCATCCGAATAGATACCATGGCCGGTCATGGCGCAGGCAAACCCACCGATAAGTTGATAGACGAACAAACCGACATCTGGTCCTTCATCTTTTATCAGTTGGATATGAAGATGGAGTAGGCGAGGGGTATAATTTCTTTTAAGGAGCCTATATCCTCCACTCGTATCATGGCCAGTCCCGCTATCCGCTGTAGCCGCTGCATTCCCAATACCGAAACAAAGCAGCGGGCTGCCGCTACTATCGGGGCTATGCTCTGACGGCAGGTTGCCTCGAAACAACTTTTTATAAGTAACCCGGTTGCGGTGAACATCCTGACAGGTCGGCTTTTTTCTCGCCGTCCTGTAAGGTGGTTCACCACCCGCTGGTCTGGATACCCGCTGGTCTGAATTTGTAATCCAGACCCCCAAAAAATGGGCACGAAACCCCAAATTATGAGTGCTCCGATGCCAATTATGAGAACAACAATGCCTCTTATGAGTGCTCCGATGCCAATTATGAGAGCAACAATACC
>CAIWCG010000089.1 GCA_903911135.1 uncultured Bacteroidota bacterium | reverse complement strand
TAATAAACTATTAGCAGATCGAATTATTGCAAACTTAGAAATAAAGCCAAGTCAACAAAAAATAAAGGAAATTTATCAACAAATTATCGTCCTCGGTACAATTAATGAAATGGCGGCGTAAGGAAAGTTACCGGAGTATTGCTAAAGAAAAGAAATTAAAAAAATATTCTCACCACATAAATAAAAACTTATACAAAAAAAATCCCCGCCTTGCAGCGAGGATTTTTTATATCCATCACACATCCCCTTGGTTCAGCAAATTGATAAAGTCCTGCTTGTCAGGCAAGATAGTTTGGTATTTACTCGCAAAAATGCTGTCGTTATCTTCCGGCAAGGTAAATTCTACAAGCGTCTCGCTTTTATCTTTGCAGAGGATAATGCCTATGGTTTTGTTTTCATCAGGCAGCTTTACTGTGCGGTCGTAGTAGTTCACATACATCTGCATTTGCCCTATGTCCTGGTGCGTGAGTTTCCCTATTTTCAAGTCTATTATCACAAAGCATTTCAGCAAGCGATTATAAAAAACTAAGTCAGCCTTGAAGTGACTCTCATCAAAAGTTATCCGTACTTGCCTCCCCGCAAAAGTAAAGCCCTTCCCCAATTCCAAAAGGAAGTGTTCCAGCTTATCTATAATTTCCCCTTCCAAATCATTCTCCGAATAGGCATGATGCTCCGGCAAGTTCAAGAACTCCAAAACATAAGGATCCTTCAGAAAGTCCAATGGCTTTTCTATCACCTGTCCTATTTCCGAGAGTTGCTTCACCCCATCCTTATCCCTACTCAAAACTAACCGCTCATATAGCGCGCTGTTAAATTGACGTTCCAATTCTTTAAGAGACCAATAATTTGCAGCACATTCTATTTCATAAAAGCTACGCTCATTGGGGTTATAAATGCGCATCAGTTTCAGATAATGAGACCATGATAGAGTGAATTTCCGCAACGGCGTTGCGGAAATGTCTGTTTTCTCTACACTGGAAATATTTGAAAGCTTCTCGTATTTCTTACCATTCTCCAATTCAGCAGACGACTTCTGCTGAATTGAGTAAGCAAGAAAAAAAGAACGCATTTGCCGTAAATTGACAATGGAAAATCCTTTACCAAATTCTTGAGATAGTTTCAATGATAAATCTTCCAAAACCTGCTTGCCATATTCAGCCCTTTCCTTACCATGCTGCTCATCCTCAACAATCATTCTTCCGATTTCATAATAAGTATAAACCATAGTTTGGTTCACCGTCCGAACAACATTTTGTCTGGCCGCTGACAGCAATTCAACGATCTTATGGTAAAGGTTTATATCTGGAGTCAGTTCACTCATTGCTAATTTTTTATTAGACTGCAAAACTATTAAAATGAAAATGCTTATTCTAAGCAAAAAATCCCCGCCTTGCAGCGAGGATTTCCTTATTTCTAAAATGAATCTACTTATTTCTTTGGCTTCCTCGGAAATGCCAAGCCGCTTACCTGTTTCCCCTGGCTTGAGCGGGGTCCGTCAAAAACAGAATAAACATATTTCTTCGATGCCAGCGCAACATCTATCATTCCCGTCACTGGCGTATTAATCAAACTATCACGGTTATCACGGGCATTATTCACAGCAGGTGTTACTGCCGTTACAGCATCATTATTTACCTTCAGCGCATTCACAAAAGTAGTAATGCCAGCTACCGTCAAGTCAGCTACATTGGTGGCATAAGTCGGTACACCAATAATAAACGCCAACAAATCCTGTGCATGTTGCACCCTACTGTCAAAACTTTCCTGCGATACCGAAATATGTTTAGGGTCTTCAGGTGCAGCAGTCTTAGGTATGGCCTTAGCCCTCGCCCCGCGCAGCTTTCTTAAAATCGTCTCGCACTGTCCTACCGTTGCCTTCGTCACCCCTTGCGATGAAGCCAAAGCAGAACAAACACGAGTACCATATTTATTTAATTTATCATCCTGTACTTTACGGGTTCTTGCCGCCTCACTAAAAGGACCAATAGTCGTACCTAATGCAATTACAGAAGCCCTCACAGCACCCAACTGCAGTGTCATGGCAGGAGACTTCAATAATATATTCAAAGGAGCATAACTTAAACCGAATCCAGTATTTGCCTGAATCAATCGGTCAAAATTCTGAATGGTTCTTGCCAGCCCTCGCTCCGAAGTGGAGTGCGTCAAAGCCAACACCATTATCTTCTTTAATTCAGGATCATTTTTCATGCTCTCCAGCATATCCTGATTTACTTTTTCTTGTTCGAGTTCTTTCAAGGTTTTTATCATCTTATTATTTTTTAATGGTTTAAAATTCTATCGTGGCAAATATACATATTAAATCCGGCGTAACTTCCAAATCTTGTTTACCCTTTTGAACGCCCCATCACCCCTTTCGATCATGGAATATAGCCTATGCATGTCTTACGTTTGGTGTTTTTGATTATACTGAAAGATGCTGTCAGTATGGATTCTCCTCTAAAATCATCCAAGTCGCAACTGAAAGCATTTGCTTGTAATTAAGGGCTAATTTCAGTAATTTGAACTCCCGTATAAAATTCGTTTATTTGCATTTATAATGATGAAGATAATCAAGACCGAATTTGACACAGTTTCGATAGCCATTTTGAAGATGGATACCGAGATTGATTATAGGATTTTGATTGAGGATAAAGGCAGTATCGAGCATATCATCAACACAGAACATAAAAGCAAAATGAGGAAGCAACAGCTGCTGGCTACGAGATATTTGTTGCAGCAATTATTGGGAAAGGACAATGGATATCGGATTGATTATACGCCTCATGGAAAACCTTTTATCAAGGATTCGGAGTATGAAATTTCGATTTCACATACCAAGGAATTCATTGCAATGATCATCAGTAGGGGGAGGCGAGTGGGGGTTGACATTGAAATTTTTGATGACCGTATTTTAAGAATCGAAAAGAAGTTCATCCGGGATGACGAACGTGAGTTTTTAAGTACGGAGCATTTTTTGGAGCAGGTTTACATCATTTGGTCGACTAAGGAAACGCTGTTTAAAATTCACGAACGTGGAGGGTTGATTTTCAAAGAAAATTTGATTGTTCATCCGTTTGAATATTGCCCCAAGGGGACGCTCATGGCAGAGATAGTGACAGTGGGCAATTGCAAGAAATATTTGGTAAATTATGAGCTGGTTGATGAATTGTTATTGGTTTATTCGGTGGAAGATTGAAAATAATTTCCTTAATTTGCAATGATGAAAAAAGAGATTAACAATTCGATACGGAATAGCAAATTGTTAGGGAAAAAGCAATTTGCATTGTTGGTAGACCCTGATAAACTTGATGACGCGGGCATAAAAAACATTTTGGTCAATGCCCAAAAAGCCAAGGTGGATTTCTTTTTTGTCGGCGGGAGCTTGCTAACGAATGATAATCTTGACAACTGCATTTCAATGCTGAAAGGTGGGTCGGATATACCTGTGGTACTTTTTCCGGGGAATGTTTTGCAGGTAAATGCAAAGGCCGATGCCATTTTGTTTCTGTCATTAATTTCAGGAAGAAATGCGGAGATGCTGATAGGAAGGCATGTGATTTCTGCACCGATGATTCGAGCTACTGACATGGAAGTTATCCCTACCGGATACCTGCTGGTGGAAAGCGGAAAGCCTACAGCGGTAAGCTATATGAGCAATACGACACCGATACCGAACGATAAGAATGACATTGCGATATGTACTGCCATGGCAGGTGAAATGCTTGGGCACAAATTGATTTATATGGATGCCGGAAGTGGCGCAAAGGAGCCGATAACGGTTGAAATGATTGCTGCGGTTAGGAAAAACATTTCTATTCCGTTAATCATTGGAGGAGGCATTCATACCCCCGAAAAAGCAATGGAGAATTGCAAGGCTGGTGCGGATGTTATTGTTGTTGGAAACTCAATAGAAAAGAATCCCGGCCTTATCAATTCGATTTCGGAAGCGATTCATTCCATCTGATTTTGCAGGCTTAAGAAAGATTATGATACAGTAATCATATCTGCAATTTCCTTTGCTTTGATTCTTAATGAATCCATGTCTGTACCTGGTTTGTCATAGGCTAAAGCTACCCCCATTCTTCGATGTTTGCGAGTGAAAGGTTTACCGAAGATGCGGATATCCGATTTTGGAATGGCTGCAGCTTTTTCCAATCCTAGGTAACGAGGAGTTTCATTGCTTTCGATAGAGGATAAAATGACTGCACTGACGCCAGCCCGCTCCAAAGTGATTTCTGGAATGGGAAGGCCAAGAACGGCACGCAAATGCAATTCGAATTCAGATAAATTCTGCGTTCCACCCAAGGTTACCATGCCGGTATCGTGAGGCCGGGGAGAAAGTTCGGAGAAATAAACTCCTTCGTCAGCCAGAAAGAATTCAACACCCCATATTCCAGCACCCGTCAACGAATTGGTTACCGCTTTTGCCATTGTTTCAGCCTGTTTCAAATGTTCGGAAGAGATATTTGCCGGTTGCCAACTTTCCATATAATCTCCACGCTCCTGACGATGGCCGATAGGAGGACAAAAGAGCGTTTCGCCATTTCTTTGGGTCACTGTCAACAGGGTAATTTCGGTGTGAAAGTTGATGAAGCCTTCGATGATGACTTCATTGTAATCGCCTCTGCCTTTGGTGGTGGCTATCTCCCATGCCTTTTCGATATCGGCAACGGATTTTATAACGGATTGACCTTTTCCAGATGAAGACATGAGTGGTTTTATGACACATGGAATTCCGATTTGTGCCACAGCCTTTTTGAAAGTTTCCAAGTCTGCTGCATAAAGATAGGGGGCCGTTTTCAAGCCTAATTCTTTGGCGGCCAAATCACGGATGGCTTTCCTGTTCATGGTAAAGTTTGCTGCTCTGGCGCTTGGAATCACGGGGAATCCCTGGTTTTCATATTCATAAAACCGTTCGGTGCGAATGGCCTCTATTTCTGGGACTATCAAGTCGGGTTTATGTTTGGCAACAATCCTATCCAGCTCTGTTCCATTGAGCATATCTATCACTTCGCGTTCATCAGCCACTTGCATGGCGGGGGCGTTGTCATAAGAATCGACGGCCACTACATATTGCCCCAATCGCTTGGCGGCAATGACAAATTCTTTTCCCAGTTCGCCGGAACCTAAAAGGAGTATTTTCTTGGTCATGACATTTAATTTTTGTTAAGGCGGCAAAAATATAGCTTTCGTGATAAGTTCAACTCAAGGAACGCAAAAGGTTTTTCTCCAAAGCCAAATCCCCCTTGAAAAACAGGTTCACCTATTCCAATTTCAATAAGGAGTCTTTTACCTGCTTTTCGTCCCAACCAATTCCCGCTGCATAGCCAAATCACATTAAAAAGAAGCAGGGGGATGAAATTTTGGAGGCTCTCGCAAAGTTGCGAGAGGGTTGCTGTTGGCTGCGGGATGGTTGCTGTTGCTTGCGAGAGGGTTGCTGTTGCTTGCGGGAGGGTTGCTGTTGCTTGCGAGAGGGTTGCTGTTGGTTGCGAGAGGCTTGCTGTTGGTTGCGAGAGGGTTGCTGTTGGTTGCGAGAGGGTTGCTGGTGCTTGCGAGAGGGTTGCTGTTGGTTGCGGGAGGGTATCGTTTGGTCGCGAGAGGCTTGCTGTTGGATATTTTTGGGATTTTATTTGGATTTAGAGGGTATTTGTGAGAATATTTTGGGTTTTGGTTGATATTTAGGAAAAAGGTTTCAAAAATTATTGGTGTGTTTTAAGTGTAAAACGGGTTTTATTTTCAAAATCAATGCATTTTAATTGGTCAGTCCGATAAGTAATTCTATATTTGCCATCTCAAAAGAAATCAAAAAATCAAAAAAATGGATCAAGACAGTACAGATAGTTTAAACCAAATGGATGCTTTCGATGCATTATTCAGGGATAATAATGGTGTTGGAGGGGCGGTTTTGCATAATGCGGCTTTTGCTGCGGAGAAATTATTGGAGGATGCCGATTTGGTATTGGCAAAGGAGTGTGCGGTAACTGCCAACGGTTCTTCGGATGGAATAACTTTGGATAAGGATGCTGCGAAACAGGCGGCAGCAGATGCCTTTGGGGAGACCTGCGGTTTTGCCCATTCTTATTTTACGAAGAAAAAGATGGGTGCAAAAGCGAAGGAGTATAAGAAATATACTGCGCCTTATTTATTCAAGTTGAAGGATACGGATTTTGTGAGCAAGCTGGCTTCCATCAATGCTGATTTGGGGACTTATACTGCTGATCCTGTTTCGTTGCCATTTTTTGATGCCACCTTATTGACTGCGGATATGGTGCTTCAGGGGACTTTTAGCGGCTGGATGGGGAAATATGCGGTGAATGAAAACAAAATCAATGCTGCCAAAAAGTTATTCATTACAAAATGGATGCCTGCGATGGAGGTTCATTATGTAATCATGGAGGGGCTGTTGGGCAAACTGTCGGGCTATTCTTCTTTTGTGGAATCTTATCTGGTGATTTTGGATATGGTTCATACGGGGCATAGGAACCAGGGTGTGGCGATTACTGCTACGAGTTCTGTGGATGGTTCTTTCATCAAACAAATGGAGATTAATTTTGATGATTATCCTGTGGTTAATAAAATAGGACATACCAATAATATGGGTGTTTCGGATACCATTCGGTTGATTACGGGGCAGTGGAATATGGTTTTTTTGCATCCTTTGTTTCATTCAAAAAGTCAGAAGGTGATAGTGAGCAGGAAGTTGGGGGTGATTCATGTTGATGTGGTGCTGACTCCGCTGTAAGAATTAGGAATTAGGAATTAGGAAATCCTCGGTAGAAATGCCGGAGATTTTTTTTGGGAGGATTTGGAAATGTTAAAAATTGTTTATAATTTTGGGGCTGCAAATTATTGCATAAGCATGATAACAAATTACCATCATCTTTTCATCTTTCTAAAAGAACTCTTTAGTGACTTGGTAAATG